>JAQGHT010000441.1 GCA_028291565.1 Planctomycetaceae bacterium
GGGGTGGAAAGCAATTCGTGAACTTTGTGGGAAATACGCTGGCGCTGGGGCCAGGCGGAACGCAGTTGGTGACCTTGTCACAGGATTTTAAAAGTGTCGAACTGTTAGATCTGGTGAAACAGACAAAAATCGCAAGTCTGCCCCCGCCTCAGTCGATTGTTCAGGAACAAGGTGATGGTCCTCCGAAGATTGGTGCGGCATCGTTGACTGTCCATTTGAGCTTCAGTCCTGACGGTCACTGGCTGGTAGGCATTCATCACCCGACGGTCACCAGTGAACCCGCTGTGCTCCTTTGGAACTTGCGAGAACCGGGACCCGCGCGTTTGCTGGACCGATTGAAACTGGGGACGATGACTTATCCCGTATTCAGTCCAGACAGCCGGCATCTGGCGTTTGTCGGAAATTCAAGAAAACTGACTATTTGGAATACGACCGAGGACCGTGTTGTGGCAGAGGTCGAGAATCTCGACGCGATTTCCGCCCGTATCTGTTTCATTCCGGGCGGAGACCTGATCGCCGTCCATAGTGTGACCCCCGAATCGGGTGTTCTGCTCTGGAATTACGCGACCGGTCAGGAAGAAGGCTGGTGTAACGCCGATTCGGTGATGCCGGTCGCGCCGCTACGTTGCGCACCCGATGGTAGCCGCCTGGCGACGTCAGGAACGGATGGTAAGCTGGTAGTGCTTGAAATGGCGAAATTCTCTAAGGGGAAGCGCCCGTCTTTTTCAGAGATAATCAAAAAGCGCACGGCTAAAGGGGCAGCCGGCGGAAAGCTGAAATCACACTTTCAGCTGGATCAGGGCCGTATGACGGACCAATTGGATTGGAGCTCAGACAGTCACCAGTTGCTGTCCGGTGGATTGGGCATGCTGACGCTGTGGGAGTTGGCGAACGGTGATTCGCTGGCAACTCTGAAGCTTGAGCAATCAACCCCAGGGAGGCTGGCGTTAAGTCCCGACGGTCACACCATCGCCCTCGAACGCGGAGATCGTCCCGAAATCACCATTCTCGATCGCAACACCGGGAACAAGATTCGGGGCTGGGCTGAACGTGTGAAAGCGAATGAGGCTGTCAGGGGTTTCCAGTTCAGCCCGGATGGGAAGCAGATTGTCCAGTATGGTCGAGGCGGATTTATCACTTGGAATGTTGAAACCGGAGACAAACAAATCGACCTTGCGACGACGGATCGCGAAGTCATTGAGTCAGTCGGTTTCGCTCCTGACGGGCGAGTTCTAGCCGGCGGAGCATTAAAACTCAAACCAACCGTCTGGGATGGTGCCACGGGCAAAGTGGTCTGGCAGTCACCTCAGAATCAACCAACGTCAACAGCTGAAATCAGTCCGAATGGTCGTTTTGGCGTCGTCTTTGAAGCCTATGGGCCAGCACCGGGACGCCCCGCGATTCTGGTAGATGCCCTGACAGGCCAACAGCAATTTGAATTTCCAATGACTGGCAAAGATTCCAAATCGATTCACGCCCATTCTTGGCAAATTAGCTCCGATAACCGCTGGATCCTTGCCATTCATGCACCGGGACCAGCAGGTGGCGTAAGCGTCTCGGCCCAGCAGGGACTTGGGACACGGCTCGGTACGAATACGCAGGCCGATGAGTCCTGGACAGGCGACATCTGGAATGCCGAGACTTACAAACGACAGGCCCAGATCCGCGGATCATCCCGTGTGCTGTGTTCCGCTTTCAGTCCCGACGGGCGAATGCTCGCAGCGATCATGCTCAATGGAGTGATTCGAATCTGGAACGTCGAGACGGGCAACGAGCTATTCGATTGGATTGATCCCACAACTACGACCGCCACAAATCGCTTTGCTCCCGCGCTGGCATTCACCGCCGACGGATCCACGCTTGCAGTAACAGACTCGACCACGTCCATACTATTTCTGCTCGATCTCAAAATCCTGAACCGAATCCTTGCGGAGGTCTCATTGGGCTGGTAGGGTCTGGGGAATGAATAACCGACCGGTCTCGCGGCGGGCACAATATCAATCAGCGTCGTACGACGTCGTCCACTGACCACGCTTTCGATCTACCGCGGTTTCACCCTGAATTTGTGGTGATCGACCGTGCCACTGCTTTAATGCTGTACTCGGCGTTCAAGCAGTGCTTTTCACCGCTCCGTATGCACTGCTGAACGACCGGGTATCCCGTCGCGCAAGGATTAAGCTGTGGCACATCACCGGAAGACACAAGGTGAGATGGCTCAAGCCAGGTCCAACTTGAGAAGTCAGTGGATGCGATGATCCATGCTGGAAAAGTCACACACATCTCTTTGCCATGTGTGTGGTTTTTCTTGACACGAACATAAACGGCCACGACAATACCCATCTTTCCTGTTTCGGATTGTTCAACAATGTTCAACTGATTCCTCATCATTCTGTTTCGCGGACAAAAACTTTCCCCGGTGATCTGTTTCAAATAAACGTGCTTCGTTGTCGGAATAGGTTGGGGATGCTTTGATACTGAAACATTCACAAGTGTCGCAAGAGGGACGTCCACGTCCGTCAAGCAGATTGCAGTTGGTTCAATGAACCGGCAACTATTTGAGCGAAGATGCTTAATGGCTGCCAACAACCTGATTTTTCTGTAGGCGATGTCTCTCCGAGACTCGCAGTCGAAGAGGTTTGCCGTTCAGGCAAACTCTTCGACGTACCAGTTGTTTGGCAGGCTCTTATTGTTCATGACATAGTTCGTAGACTGAGTGCTGGGGGCATCGATTTTTCGAGTTCGGTCCGATCCTCGGAGTCATCCTGCACAATTCATCATTGAAGTCTCGATTTTCGCCTGATTTTTCTTTTGCGATTCTGTTCAATCTCCAACTTTCATCAGAGGCAGAGGTTCATGCGGGCTAAGTTCAAATGTCCAGGTTGCGGCGAGCTGAACACGATCGACACTCAAACCGTCGGGGATGCTGTGACGTGTGCAGCATGTGGTAAAGTCACGAAAGTCAATCGACCGGCGAAATCCAAATCGGAGAAGGATCCTGGTTCGCCAGACTCTGCTCGCAATAGCACAGTGAGTGAAACCTCTGCCAGCGGAACACCAGCCAAGCCTGTGTCGTCTAAGAAGAATCCCTCACTAAAGCCCAAAGACGCTGACGACTATGAAGAATTCGGTCCAGTAGAGACCGATTCAGAACGTGAAGAGTCATTCGACGGGGAAGACATCGATTCCGAGGATCTGTTTGGCTCCTCGGACGAGAATTCCAGTTTCTCCGATGGCGATGAAGAGGTTGCGGAATATCCTTCGCTCGCCAGGAAAAATAAAAAATCAAAAAAGGACAAGAAGGATAAAAAGGAAAAGAAAACTCAACCTGAGTCCCCAGCCAAAGTGGCCGGATCACCTTTCGAACGGCTCTTGTCCGATCGTCGAGCCATTATCGGCGTTTCGAGTGGTGCAGCGGTGATTTTGTTAATCGGGATCTACTGGATCTTCTCTGGTCCAGGCAAGCCGGTCGAACAAAAGCTTGCCAACATTCCAGCTCAGGTCACGGAGTCCCCACCCGCAGAGGTCTCGACGCCAGCAGTCGCGCCTGTGGAATTAACGGCTCCAGTGAAGGCCCCAGTGAAGACAGAAGTCACTCAGCGACCATCCGGCAAACGCGGGGCTCGAATTACGCCACCTGTGATTTCCTTTCCTGACTGGTCGCCTGAATCGATCGATCTCGAACCCCTGGCGGTGAAATACGGTCGCCCGCTCGATGAATGGATCGCGATTGCACAACCCAACCTGATGGCAGATTCTGATGGCGGCGCAACGCCGTCCCTCCAGCCACGCGCGGTGGGCGGAATTGGGAAAGCAGCTCCGCGATCCATGCAGAAACCTGGAAAGTCCTTGAAGACTCCAAAACAGCCAGACAATGGCGGCGAGAAATCGAACGCAGGTTTGCAGCCGATCAAAAGGCCCGTACAGCGGGGAAGAATGACGAACGAAGAATTTCAAACGCTCGTGCGGGCGATCAACGCATTGGGGGTTTATCGTTCGAAAGCAGATCAGGTGTTGATTGTCCTGGTCCCGCATTTGTTGAATTCCGACGAACGGATTCGAGCCGTCTCGCGCGACGCCATTTTCTGGCTGAATCCTCAACCCAAGCAATTGCTGCCGCACCTCAGTCCGATCCTCGATCCCTCCAACACAACTGGCACACCCGTCGAGGTGTTTGAAGTCGCGAAATTACTCCGCGAGGAGGGAGCTCCATTTCGGCAAGTCTATATCGATCAAATGGGCATGCGGCCCTCGGCAAATTACTCGGATTGTATCGGTGCCCTGGCAGCAATTGGCCCGTCTGTCGCTGCTCCCTTGCTGGATGCCTGTCAGGCCGAGAATCGAGAGAGATTGAAGATTGCATTGCTCAAAGCGATTGGGCAAGTGAGTCCACCGGCGAATTCCGCGATCGAAAAGCTGGTCCCAATTGCTAGTGATGCCAAGGAAGATGCGGTTCGAGCCGCCGCCTTTGGCGCTATCGCAGCGATTGCTCCTGCGGATCCCAGACTCCACAAACTTCTCGAGGATGCCATCCAAAAGAAACAGTGGACTGCGGTGGACGCGGCGTTTTCTGCACTGACGCGCCCAGAACCAAGTTTGCAGAAAATGATCCTGGAAATTCCAGCGGATCGACTGCATCGGCCCGCGCTCGCCACCATGTTGCAAGCCAATTTCACGCCGGACAATATGCGTGTATTGATTACCTGGCTCTTCAAGCACCCGACGTCCACTCAAGGAACAGGAGACGGAAGGTTTTCATCGCCGCTGGCGTCGCAGATCGGCCCCAATCTCATTCAAGAGATGGGTGATGCCGCAATTCCGGGACTGGTTGAATTGCTGAAAGACCCCGATAAGGCCATTCGCGATGGAGCGCTCATGGGGCTAAAACAAATTCAATCTCCCAATGCGGCGTTCGCGCTGATCGATTTCGCATCGCAGGCCACGGAATATCATGCCATTGAAGGGAATCTCTGGATGGCATCGCGATCGGGGGAAGCTTCACGTGAAGTATTAAGTCGATTTATACCCGGTCCGAAACGACTGAACGTTTCGAGCGAGCGGATTCCCACAGAACTGGAATTTGGCATGGACCGCACCATGGCAGAAGCCGTCTTGAAATCCATTTCGGAATCACCGGATCCCTTCAATCAGGCAAATACCGCGTTTCAATTGCTGCAGTGCGCCGGTCCGCAAGCTGAGTTCGCGATTCCTGAACTAATGAACTATCTCACCAAATATAGCGATTCGCCCCCTGGAGCCCTGTATATCACACTGACAAACATTGGTCCGGGAGTCGTACCTGAATTGTTGAAGAAGCTTGATACTTCCGACAAATTGACGAGTTTCTGCCTGGGCTGTTTTGGTCGCATGGGCGAGGAAGCCGGGCCGGCCATTCCTGAAATTGTCAAACGGCTGGAGGCCTGGGATAAAAAGTTCGGTGAAACGGTGAAAGGCAAAAATGCGTTCCCCGACCAGGCCGAATGGCTGCTGAGGTCTCTTTCCAACATCCTGCGAGATCAGCGAGCTGACAGTCTACCAGAAGGGTTGTCACCCGAATTGAAGATGGAGCTGGCCAGAAGAATTGCATTGTGGAGGGTTGCCTGGCATCAGGGAGGAACGGGTGCGGAATTCCGACGTGCGTTCCAATTGACCGCGCCAATTGCCAGCGAAGAGATGTGTAAGGGATTTTTTGAGCAGGTTCGAGGTGAGAATTGGAACCAGCAACGTATTCAGATTGTTCCCTCCCGTCTTTCAGACGATCACAGAAATTCCTTGCGATTCATGCTGGCGAGTCCCAATCGAGAGTACCAGCTTCACGCAGCGTGCCTGTCATTTTGTGCCGGTGATGATCAACCCGACACGCGACAGATCATTCTGAGTTGTACTTCGGGAGATATCAAAGACAAGAGGTTTATGAACTTTGTTGTTCACTGGCTGCAAGCCTATCAAACGGGGTTTGGCAAGCCGTCGCAAGACCGAGTTGCAGAACTGCTGAAGGAATTCTGCGCCAAAGCGGAACAATCCGGAGCAGTTATCTTCAAACAGACTGGACTGACTGTCGTACCTTCGAAGAATGATGTCCCAAGTCGTTTTAATGAGAATGAACTGACAATTGCGGGACTTGCGGATGGTTCGACGATCCCGGCTCTGGCGTCGGTCAAAGCATGCGTGCACCCGGGGCTGCGTGTCTTGTTATACGGTCTCAATGTGCCCAGTGTACAAAAAGAAGTCTGTACGATCAATTTGGTTGACCCGGAATTGTTCGGTCCCG
Organism: Planctomycetaceae bacterium; assembly: GCA_028291565.1. Lineage (GTDB taxonomy): Bacteria > Planctomycetota > Planctomycetia > Planctomycetales > Planctomycetaceae > JAKFVC01. The sequence continues at coordinate 6,269 of JAQGHT010000441.1, forward strand.
CCAATTGGGAAGTCGTCCCGTTTGTTTTCCGATGTTTAGAGAAAGAAAAAGAGTTCTTGACCTCGCCAGAGGTAAACCGGATCGGCTCCGCTGGCCCCCATTATTGCGACCACTTGGCGACTTCCCTGATCCTATGGCAAGTCACCAAAGACCCGCGGGCTCAGGAACGTCTGGCGTATTTGTCGCTTCGAGATCTTAGAGTCTCAGTTCAATTTAATCCCGATCTCAAGATAGACAATCTACTCTACGGGTTGACACTCATGGAAGCGGTCCAGACTCGGGAAGAAATCTTGGACTATTTCTGGAATTCCCTGCTGACGAGAGGGCACCCGAAAGTTCTGACTCAGGCCGCAATACACCTCTGGCGCATCAAACCGGGAGCCGAATCGGCCCGCAGAATTGCCCGCAACATGGGTTTTGATCAACCGATGTCATGGCTTTCGCGAGAATTTACAACAACCTCCGCCAATCTGTGGGATTTGATGATCGAAATGGGTGACGACGCGGAAGCATTTCGTCCCGGATTGGAATCTCTGACAAATCATCCATCAGTTCGCATGCGCAGCGAAGCCAGGCGTGTTTTAAAAGGTTTGAAACCCAGTCCAGCTGCGAAGTGATGCTGATCGGTTCGCAACTTCTTTGTGTTGACTTTGGCCAGTTTCAGCTCGCGTTTGGCTGTGGGCAACTCCTGCATGAGAAAGCTGCAACTAGTGAACAAGACCGGTTATCCCTGATGAACCAGTTGTTCCCCCGACGCCGAGAGCAGGTAAGTCTTTCCAAAACCCGGCTTCCCGAAAATCAGCACGTTCACGCGGCGAACGAGAAACCTCCCATCGCGTAGGGTCTGTACCTGCTTTAATGCAGTACTCAGCGTTCAAGTAGTACTTTTCACAGCTCCGTATGCACTGGTTAACGACCGAGTTTTCCGGCGCGCCGGAATATGCGATGTCAAACTGGTCTAGTCAGGATTCACTTGAAAAGTCAGTGGATGCGATGATCCATGATGGAAATGCCCCTGACATCGACAGCACAGATTCCCGTTAATACCGCTGGAATAACACTGCCAGTCATTGCGGGTGTCGCAACACCGCCACTGACTGGAACCGGGCTGCCTAGCATATCACGAATCTCAGCTCGAGGCGAGATGCCGAGTGCGTAAAATGCAGTCACATGAATGTCCAGCGGTCCAGAGAGATTCGTTTTCGGAAAGACACCGCCACTGGCATCCGAAACAGCCACATTTCGTCAGTGCCTCCTGCCGTGTGGGTTGCTTTGATCAGTGATTACTCGTTAAATAGGCTACCTTTGTGCGGGTTCCAGCATGTCGACCAAGCCAATCAGGCGGTCAGTTGATTCGCGAGTCTACATCTACAAATGCCACACGTGATGTGATGTTTAAAATGAAAGGACAGGTTCCATGAATGATACGTCTTCTGACGGTCGGCAAATTACATTCTTCCGCGTTGCGTGCCGTGATTCAACGGCAGGTTTATTGCTGGCTTATGGGGTGATTTGGACGATTGTGTGCCTCGTGTTGGGCTTTAAAAACCGAAATCAGAATTTCGGGAGACTGTCACCGCTGGATGAAGCCCTGATTGGTGTCGGAATAATTTCGTTGGTGTGTGGGATTTGGCGCATTGTTTCAGTGCTTCGAGTTTTGAATTCAGGTCGGGAATGTCCCGGCTTCGTCGAAGAGGTGCAGTCGGTTGCGTCCAGCAAAGCGAACAGATTTGGCGGCTTTCGGTTGTCATTTTCATACAACTATGAAGGCAGGAAGTATCTGTCGAAGCAGTCCGCATTATCGATTTCCTGCTCCCAGGGAGAACCGGTGACGGTCTGTCTCCATCCCACCAATCCGAAAGTCGCCCTCATTCGCGAAGTCTTTATTTCCACGCGGAAAAAGGAACGATTGGAAGATTCAGAGGCCTTGGATCACATTCTGGCGGAGAATCACTTCCGACTGGCGCCTGG
>JAQGHT010000351.1 GCA_028291565.1 Planctomycetaceae bacterium
CATTAGTGACAGGTTGTCCAGGCTGTAGCCGAGCGCATACATCGCGCCGAAAGTGCCGATCAGCGATAACGGAACCGCCACGCTGGGGATGATGGTCGCGTAAAGGCTGCGCAGGAAGAGGAAGATCACCATCACAACGAGCGCAATGGTCAGCATGAGTTCGAACTCGACATCCGCAACGGACGCCTGAATGGGAATCGTGAGGTCGGTGAGTTGTGTTACCCGGATCGAAGCGGGAAGGTTAGCCTCCAGTTGCGGGAGGATCGTCTTAATGCTTTTCACCACGTTGATCGTGTTGGCCCCGGGTTGCCTCTGAACGTTGAGGACAACCGCTGGCGTCAGGTTCATCCAGGCGGCCAGATTGTTGTTTTCAATTCCGTCGACAACGTTCGCTACATCTCGCAGCAGTATGGGCGCGCCATTGCGGTACGCAACGACGACGTTGTGATAGTCGGCGCTGCTGAGTAACTGGTCGTTTGAGTCGATCTGGTAATCCTGGTGAGGGCCGTCAAAGTTGCCCTTCGCGGCGTTTACGCTGGTTTGCGTGATCGCGGTCCGCACGTCTTCGAGGTTGAGACCATACGACGACAGCGCCGCGGGATTCGCTTGAATACGAACGGCCGGCTTCTGTCCGCCGCTAATACTGACAAGCCCGACGCCGCTGAGCTGCGATATCTTCGGCGCGAGCCTCGTATCTACCAGATCTTCCACCTGCGACAACGGCATAGAGTTCGACGTGATCGCGAGTGTGAGAATCGGCGCATCCGCCGGATTCGTTTTGTTGTAGACGGGCGGCACCGGCAGGTTGGATGGGAGATAGCTCTGCGAGGCGTTGATGGCTGCCTGTACTTCCTCTTCCGCCACATCAATATTCAGGCTCAGATTGAACTGCAGCACGATAACAGAGCATCCGCCTGAGCTGATGGAGGTCATCTGGCTGAGACCCTGCATTTCGCCGAACTGCCGCTCCAACGGCGCAGTTACCGTTGTGGCCATCACACGCGGGCTCGCGCCGGGGTAGAAGGTGAGCACCTGAATCGTCGGGTAATCGACTTGCGGCAACGCGGATACAGGAAGCTGGGTATAGGCAACGACCCCAACCAGCAGGATCGCCGCCATCAGCAACGACGTCGCAACCGGTCGCAGTATAAATGGCCGGGATGGACTCACGGAGCATTGGCCCCGGTTGGATTGGCAGGAACTGCCGTTTTTGATACGACAACGTGCACGCCGTTCTGCAGGTTATTGAAGCTGCTGGTCGCAACCGCATCTCCCGGGTTGACGCCTTCCACGGCCGTCATTCCAGAGTCCGTAACCCCAGGCGTGACGGTCTTCACGTTCGCGGTGTCGTTCTGGATCACGTACACGAACGCTGTCGGCCCATTGTGCTGGATCGCGTTCGTGGGGACTAGCGTGACGCCCTTCAACGTCTTAACCAGAAGCTTGGTGTTCACGAATTGGTTCGGAAACAGCGCGTCGTCCTTGTTGTCAAACATCGCCCTAGCCTTGACCGTTCCAGTCGTCGTATCGATCTGGTTGTCGAGCGTCAGCAGCTTGCCGGAGGCGATCTTGGTCTCCAATGCACGGTCGAACGCGTAGACCGGCAGGTTCGTTCCGCGATGCATTTGAGCCCGTATGTCGCTCAAGCTATCTTCAGCCAGAGTAAAGATGATCGTGATCGGTTGAATTTGTGTGATGACCACGAGGGCCGACGACGTGCCGGACGAACTAGCCTGAACCACGTTGCCGGGGTCCACTAGGCGCAGGCCCAGGCGGCCCGTGATGGGCGCGGTGATGTGGCAGTAGCCGAGCTGCACCTGGTCATACTGCAGAGTGCCCTCGTCGTTCTTTACCGTCCCTTCATCCTGAAGAACAAGCTTTTCCTGATCGTCGAGCGTCTGTTTTGGAATTCCGTTGCGCGCCCATGCCGCGCGGTACCTCTCGAGGTCCATCCTCGCCTGCGCCAGTAAGTTGGTGTCCCGTTCGAGCGCACCTTGTGCCTGTAACACCTGTGCTTGATAGATACCCGGGTTGATCTCAATCAGCAAGTCGCCTTTCTGAACCATCTGTCCCTCTCGATAATTCACGGCGGTTACGAGGCCGTTTATCTGAGCGCTAATGGAAGCGGTGTAAACAGGCGTCACCGTACCGATAGCTTCCAGGTAAACACCGATATTGCCCTTCTTTACGGTGGCCACTGTAATTGGTACGGAACCCATCCGCCGTCGCGACGGCTGTGCTGTGGTTTGAGCATTGCCGTGATATTGCAAGGCAAAGTAAAAGATCGCGCCGGCAATCAGCAGCAGCAGGATCCAGACCAGCACGCGGCGCTTTCTCCGTGGTTGAAGCGGAGAAACTGTCGGCGGTAATTGTGACTCGACGGATTGAGACTCGTCAAGGGTGCGTTGACCGACCGTCCTATCCGTGCCGAGCGGTTCGTCATTCATACTCGTTGTCTTTTTCTAAACCAGGAATACGTCTGAACAACGATCAGATCCAAGAAAGGTTCTGGCTCCTGTTTGCGAGGGTAAATGGAATGTGGTGAGGGCCTCCGCACCGGGATCCAAGTGTTGCGAAACCTCAAGCCCAACGTTTACGATCCGGTTGAATGACTTTCTTGGACCTTGTCGCTAGAGCAACACTTGCAGCTTTTCTGCAGGACTTTTACTAATGGTGTCTGCATTCAGATTTGAGTGCACCATAACCATCTCCGGTGGAAGATGCCTGATCCAGTTGTTAAGCGAAGGTTCTCTGTTCTCTCTCAGTCCTCACTTAACCTTTTCTCCTTGTGTATTAGCCATTCGTACGGTCACATGAATGGGCTTCTTTGTTCCTGGAGCAATCGCGTGCCTTTTGAGGGCGTCCCTTTTACTCGCGCAGTCCTTCGGGAATAGAGCAAGTGAGCTACCAAGTGCTGGGCCCTGCTTTTAGCGGACTTATGCTTTGGCTGCGGACTGACTGGAGTCGCACTATTGACTCCTCTGTGGCATCGCTACCTCACAACCGCCGTCTCCAAAAGGAGCGACACGCCAAAAGCCTTATTCCAGCGCGGTAGGACATCCACCATTACGGCCATGGAACTACGGTTGCAAAGCGAGCGGCAGGAGATGTTATGAAGTTGAAGGTAAGAACCGCCTGTTTTTCACTGCTAATCGTGTCAGTCTCGTCGCTAACAGCTCAAGGAATCAATCCCGAAGTTGTGCGTTTGAATAAGATGGCCGGCGAACGGCAGGGAGCGCACGATTGGCAGTCGGCCGAGCGTCACTACCTGCATGCTTTGGACATTGCCGCCAAGTCGGAGGCGGGTCACATAGTGGCAACTCTGCACCAAAACCTTGGCAACCTATATGTGACCGAGAATCGCTATACGGATGCTGAGAAACAATACCGGCTGTCTTATGACCTATTGAAGGCCGAGTATGGTGAGCAGAATCCGAAAGTCGCGATCGCGCTCAACTTGATCGGTGAGATGGTTTGTGTTGAGGGCCGCTTCGGCGCCGGCAGGCCGCTGTTTCAACGTTCAGTTGACATTCTCCAATCACAGAAGAGTCCGAGCGACACCGATGTTGCCACTGTCCTCACAAATCTTGCGGCTGCTCACTGGTTTCTCGGAAATTTGTCTAAGGCGGAAACAGTTTTGGGCCAGGCAACGGCTTTATTTGAACGTGCCGGAAAGGAGCAGCAGCCAAATGTCGCGCTTGCTCTGCAGGTTCGCTCCAGGATCGCGGAGCAGGGGGGCGATTTGCCGAGAGCCGAGGCCCATTGCCGACAGGCGTTGTTGATTCTGGAAGGGTCCGGCCACACCCAGGACCTGGTGGCCGGCCTAGGGACAATGGGATACATATTGCTTCGTCAGAAGAAGTTACAAGAAGCTCAGGCAAAGCTCGAGCGTGGCCTGCAACTGATCAGAGGCGATGCCGCGGAGGAGAGCCCTGTTGCCGCCGCTTTGATGTCCAATCTCGCGCAATGCTATCACATGCAAGGAAAGTGTCACGAAGCGGAGCCTTTGTTCGAACGGGCGATTGGAATCGACCAACGCATGCTCGGGCCCGACCACCCGAACCTGCTCTATGCGATGCAGAATTATGCTCGGTTTCTGCGCGCAACAAAGCGAAAGGCTGCGGCCAAGAAAGCCGAGTCGTACGTTCGAAACCATTTCGATGACGCCAAACGTCTCAATTCAGGGGGGAACGTAGTCGACGTGCGGCAGTTGCTTCTGGAACAAAAAACACATAGATAAGAGTTCCTCCGAGTGAGCGTGATGTTACTGCACTGTGAGTACCAACGCAAGGCTGGGAATTTCCTCACACTTATTCACGTTCGTAGCTTGCCTTCGTTGCCGTTATTAGTCGGTTTCGGCAGAGCGCGAACGGGGTCAAGGCCGCGCGGCAGCACGCCACCAGGGTAGTCTTGAGGCCGTGAGCGTCCGGATCCGGAGCGTCCACCCGTCGGCCAAACCACCTTGCATGAAGTCCATGACCCAGCTCTGATTCGCTCGCTGCAGTGCCGGCTGTTCTGGATGCGCGACCTGGCGAATCCACTTGCGCCGTCTGCGCGGAACCAGCAGTTGCTCTTCCCGACAGATGCGGTAACTCTTCTTATGATTCACGACCCAATCCTCCCGGCGTAACAGCGCCGTTCGACGGAAGGTGACCGGTCCGCGCGTCAGTTCTCGTATCCGTTCTCGAAGAGCGTCATCGCCATCTGTCGCTCCCTGGTATCGGCGACTGCCCCGACTGATTCCCGCAAGCCTGCAGCCCCGGCGCTCGCTGACGCTATGCAAATGCCTACAATCTTTTCCTCACTGAACCGTGCTTTCTTCATCCCTTCGTCTCCCTTTCTGGCGGCCTTTGGCGGCCGGGAATCGCTGGCTTAGGTAGGTACTGTTGCCGGGGTAAAGGTCACTCGCATTTGTGCAAGACGGTCCACCTACCGTCATATTGTCAATGCACGGACACCTAAGCTGAGGTAGCTCAAAAACACGGGTGTGCCACTCCCGGTTCGGTTGTGTCGCAAGTGGCGGAAGCGGGGCTGGTAAGGTGGGCCGAGTGCGCAAGAACCGGCCAGTGGTGTTCAAGGGAAGACATCATCGAGATGAGCTGGAGGAGATGATGGCGGAACGGAGACTCAGCGTGGATCACTCAACCGTAGCTCGCTCGGTATTGCGATGCGCGCCGATTCTGCACCAGCTGATATGGCGCCATCTTCGTCACCCAAACCGATCGTGGCGTGCGGACGAGACCTACATTCGAGTGGCCGGTAAGTGGACCTATTTATATAGAGCGCTGGATTCCGAGCAACATCATCGATTCCTGCTCTCTCCGCATCGTGATCGGACTGTCGCCAAGGACTTCCTCCAGCTTGCCGTGTGGCGCGTCGGGCATCTTCGGCCAACAGTCCACGCTCGGCAGAGGGCGCACTCAACACCATCCAAGGCTATGAAGCAATGCACATGATTCGTAAGGGACAGATCCGGTGGTTGAACAAAGCTGACGTCGTCGAAATCAGTCGCCGCTCACGATCAGCAGCAAAGGCCAGAGACGCACGCAACTCGTCGTAAGTCAGCTCAGGGAATCGGCAAGGATCTCAGATTCTGACATGCCTGAAGCGAGATACTCTAACGCGTTGTAGACGGTAATCCGAAGACCCCGAATGCATGGCTTGTCACCCATCTTGTCGATCTCGAATATACGGCTCAGCCCGCATCCGACCACGTCGTCCCGATAATATAGGGCTCGCGACCCACAAGCGATTGCTCCCGTGAGGTCGGCTTGCG
>JAQGHT010000356.1 GCA_028291565.1 Planctomycetaceae bacterium
CACCAGCTTGGGTCGGGATGAGTCTCGGGGTCTGGTGAGACGGCTGTCGATAAATCGCCGCAGCCGCCTGCTGCCTTACGTCGGCATCAACACGGGAACTCACTCTCGAAGTCGATCTCGATCTCGAAAAGGCAACGGAAAGCGAATCCCGGGCGCTTCGGCAGAAATGGTTCAGGTTGAACCGGTCTCCGCTTCGTCGCTTGGCTGTCCGCCGCCGTTGTTATCGGCAGCGAGGAGCGGAGCCCGTGCAAGTCGCGAGAAAGAGGCCGTAAGGTCCCCTGCGGCTTGCCTGATTTTCCGATCCCCCCTGTCAGAAGATTATAGGTCTTACCTTTACTCCGAAGACGACCGTTCCAATCGCTGGTCGCATTTTCGGACGGGTAACACCCATAACCGTCTGGCGTTTAACATCGGATTTATGCAGGTTCCGCCTTGATTCAAAGCAACGGTTTGTGCCGCAAGCGCTTGAGAGAGCTGAAGTGACGGTTGAGCCGGGAAAGCTTTGCGCAACGCCTGCCCACATGGCGTATCCGCTTCACCAGTAATGGGTTGCATGCATCAATGAGCACAAACGACACAATCCAGGCAGGGCCCAGATCCCGTTTTTAACGAAAAATCGATGCAATTAGCGAGACTGGTAAAGTTTTGCCGGATATGTCAAGAGATATTTTTATGCTGATTTTCCGGGTTGTAGCGAGCACTTTTACTTAATTTTGCTTCGCGTGAACAAAAGGGCTGTATCAATTAGCGCGTGAAGCCCTGAATTCACGAATGATGCAAATTGTAAACAGACGCACGTTGAGCGTCAGTACAATCAGAGTCGCTGCAGAACCAGCGTGTGCAGCAATGAGCGCACAACTTTAGCCAGCCCAATAATTCCGATCGAGAGTGCGATAATTGATCGCTTCGCTCAAATGTCCGGCCGTGATATTCGGACACCCTTCCAAATCTGCAATCGTACGACTGACGCGCAAAATCTTATCGTGCGCCCGCGCAGACAGTCCCATCTGTTCCATGGCCTGCTTCAGCAGCGATTCGGCCTCAGCATCCAGTTTGCAGTGTTTTCGAATCTGACGTGGCGTCATGCGGCCATTCACCTGAGTGCGCTCAGTCCCAAACCGTTGTTGTTGGATTTCCCGAGCCTTCACGACCTGGGCCCGCATCTGCCGGCTATCGGTTCCAACCCGGTCGTCGCTCATCTCCCGGAATGGAACAGGAGGGACTTCCAGATGAATGTCGATGCGATCCAGCAACGGACCGCTAATTTTGGACATGTAGCGTTCAACCTGCATCGAGCTGCAGGTGCATTTGCGTTTGGGGTCGCCTCGAAAGCCGCACGGGCAAGGATTGAGAGCCGCGACCAGCATGAGGTTCGCCGGAAATGTCACACTTCCCATCGCGCGAGAGATGGTCACATTGCCTTCTTCCAGTGGTTGCCGCAGGACTTCCAATGTCCGCCGGTTGAATTCTGGCAATTCGTCGAGAAAGAGAATGCCATTATGGGCCAGCGAAATCTCGCCCGGCGACGGAGTGCTGCCACCTCCCACCAGCCCCGGTTCAGAAATCGTATGATGTGGCGAGCGAAAGGGCCGCAGCAGCATCAGCGGCTGCCCGGGAGTCAACCGGCCGACCGCACTATATATCTGTGTGGTTTCCAAACTCTCGCCAGGCGTCAAATCGGGAAGAATGCTCCCCATCCGTTGTGCCAGCAGTGTTTTGCCAGTCCCGGGGGACCCAATCATCAAGAGATGGTGACTTCCAGCGGCCGCAACGGTCACTGCACGTTTCGCGAGTTCCTGGCCTTTGACATCCGCATAATCGATGTCATAGCGCCCGAATTGTTCAAGAACGTCGCCACGACGAAACACGGCAGGCTCAATCGGTAATTGGCCCGAATAGAATCCGACCGCTTCGGTCAGAGATCCGGCCGGAATCACTTCGATCCCTTCCACGACCGCCGCCTCCTGGGCACTGGCGGCGGGGACCACAATTCCGCGCTTGCCTTGATCCCGGGCCGAAATGGCCATCGACAGCGCGCCTTTCACCGGCCGCAAACTGCCATCCAAAGCCAATTCCCCGACAACCGCATAGGCCATCATTCGGTCCGAATCGACCTGATTACTCGCGGCCAGCATTCCCAGTGCGATCGGCAGATCAAAAGATCCGGCATCCTTGGGCAGATCTGCGGGACTGAGATTGATCACGACATGATCGCTCGGACGCTGGTAACCACTGTTGGCCATCGCCCGTTCGATGCGATGAATACTCTCCTTGACCGCCTGTTCCGCCAACCCCACGAGTGTCAGTTTAGGCAGTGCTCCAGGCGAAATGTCGACTTCGACCTCCACCGGAGCCGCCTGAATCCCAAATAATGAAAATGTGCAGAGTTTGGCGAGCATTGCCGACCTGAATCGGGATGAAGGCGTTTCCGGAATGTCCAATCATTAGAACCGTGAACAGTTCCAACCGCAACCCGGACGGAACGCTCGCCAAAGAAGTTACGGCAAATGAAGCATACCTGACTGGCCGTCCGCACCTGCACCTCCCGAGCGTTCCAGAATAAAGTCACTTGAATTCAATAATTTGCGAGCGTCTCCAATCGCGAGTCGGATTTTTCCATGTCACGTTCTGGTCTTGTCATTGCCGCTTTCTCGTGCCAAACTGATGGAAATAATTCATCCAAGAAGCTAAGGAAGTGATCGTGACAAGAGTTTTGCTCGAAACGGAATTGGAATCGCGGTTTGCAGGATTGGACGAACCGGTGGAAGTTTGCGATCATTCGGGACGACTGATCGGATATTTTCATCCTGTAGCACGCGACCGCGTCTCGGTGAAGGAGTTATCTCCCTTCACAGATGAGGAAATCATGAGCCGCTGTGGACAACCGGTCGGCCGCTTATTGTCAGATATCATGCGAGATCTTCAATCTCAATGAAGAGCTTTTGATATTGCCCCGGAGGTGTTTGTGACAACACTCAATGAAATTGAACAAGCCGTCCAGATGCTTCCCGCACCGGAACTCGCTGAATTTCGCCGTTGGTTTACTCAATTCAATGAAACTCTGTGGGACGCACAAATCGAGAGGGACGTCGCACAGGGGCGGCTCGACAGATTGGCTGCCGAGGCACTCGCCGATTTTGCGAACGGCCAGGCCGTTGAGCTATGAGGCACTTCACTTCGACTCGATTCTGGCAGTGTTTCAATGCCTTGCCCGCGGAAATTCAACAAGCGGCGCGTCGAAGTTTCGAATTGCTCAAACAAAATCCAGCGCACCCTTCTTTGCAGTTCAAGCAAGTCAAAAATGGGACATTTCGCAGTGTTCGTGTCAGCTTGGGGTATCGCGCGTTGGGTGTCTCGGTGCCGGAGGGCGTTCAATGGTTCTGGATCGGCAGTCACGCAGATTATGATCAGTTGCTCGGGTGATGGAAGGCAGCGATAGAACGGTGGATTCTCGTGACTCCGTTAATCCAAAGGATCTCGAACAATGCCAATGACCATTGAAGTCGAACAAGAGGCGGATGGCCGTTGGATCGCCGATGCGCCAGAGCTTCCTGGCGTATTGGCCTATGGCCAAACTCGCCAGGAAGCGATCGATCACGCACAAGCCCTGGCGCAGCGAGTGATTGCGGATCGACTCGACCATGGGGAACTAACACCGGAAATGATGGACATTTTTGCGGTGGTTCCATGAGTCAATGGCCACTCCATGAAATCGGGAAAGTATGTTGCTCCCATCGAGACAACTTCGAAGTTGAATTTGAGATACTCTGGTCATTACCTCGCGCGATGCGGGGTCAGGTGGTTCAAAGTTCATTTTTCACCGAGTTTCGGTGAAAAATGAACTTTGAACCACCTGACCCCTGGACGTAAAACCTCTGAAAAAGAGATCAACTAGAATTCGAAACGTGTGGCGTATTTCGCACATCTCGAGATTCGAGCGTTTGGATCGAACGATTACTGTGACCTTTTGAAAGCGATAGAGTCTGTCTCGTACTCGAAGCGCCTGGGTTGCAAGCTACCATTTCACAATGGTGCAGAAACGTCTAATTTCAGATCGCACAGAACATCGACAGGAGAAGGATGATGGAATTTTCGCGGAGGCAGGCACTGGTCGCGGCAGGATTCGCCCTTTCTGTTTCGAATGCTGTCGCTGAGAACGCATCTGAGGCAAAGGAAGGCCACGTCGCTTTATTCGGGGATTCGATTTTCGACAACAAAGTGTACGTGGGGAACGGCCCCGCTGTGATCGATCAGGTTCGATCTCAGCTGCCGAAGGGATGGCAGGCGACGCTTTATGCGCAGGACGGCGCGGTCGTGGAAGACGTGGAACACCAGCGCGGTGCGTCGATACTTCAAGACCGCTTTGTCTTCGTGAGCGCAGGCGGAAATAACGCACTTCAGCGGGCTGGCATTTTACAGAAAAAAGTTCAGCTTTCGACACAAGTCTTCACGGAGCTGGCCGACATCACTGACGATTTCACAAAGCATTATGAGAATATGGTAAAGAGCATGATGGCATGGGGATGTCACACCACGCTTTGCACGATCTACGACCCGAATTTCGATGTTCCTCAAACTCAGCGAGCTGCGAAAGCAGGGTTGACGGTATTTAACGACTGCATTACCCGCACGGCAGTGATGTTTGGGTTGCCGATTCTCGACCTGCGCGTCGTCTTCAACCAACCTGTGG
>JAQGHT010000446.1 GCA_028291565.1 Planctomycetaceae bacterium
TTGATCATCTGGTGGAATGAGTCGGCGTCCACCAAAAGTCGGCATACGAAACGCTGAAATCACCCAATCTCTAGATCAAGCCTTGACGACGCGCTACGATTCGTTTGATACTGGCAGCAATGTCACCACTGCTTTTGAAAGCCACGCAATCCATGACAACGCCTGCCAAGCCTTACTCAAAGCAACCGTCATTGCAACGAGCCCGAGTCTGGCGCTGGACAGCCGTCTTACTATTTTTCGTAGCGATGATCGGCCTGGTCCGTTGGATCCCCGCTCAGATGGCAGTCCAGGCTCTGGACGCTTATGAAAACCACGCGGCACTGAGTTGGCTGGATTGGTCCGAACGGCTGTGGAACGACGCCGGCGAGATCGCTTTGGAGCGCGTCCGAGCCTATCGGCGACTGAGACAATTCGATCTTGTCCGGACACATATGTTGCGTGCAAAGGCGGCTGGTGTATCACGCGACCAGCTGGAACGCGAACAATGGATCACCTTGGCACAGGCCGGGCAGCTTGAACAGATCGAATCGAAGCTCCCCGAATTGCTGAACAGCTCTCAAGTCAACCCGCGTGATGTCTGTGAAGCATATGCAACGGGCTTTCTGCTGACTCATCGGCCGGGTCCCGCACTCGACCTGATTGTCCCTTGGCTGGCAGATTATCCAGGCGATGCTCAAGCGTATTATCTGCGCGGACAGGCCCATGCATCCGCGCGACACTATACCGAAGCGGAACAAGCGTTTCGAGAGGCTTGGCGGCTTGCCCCGCGTCGACCCGACGTTGCCCTGGGACTGGCACAAGCACTCTTGCAATTGAAACAACCTGAAGCCGCTTTGCCGTTGTTCGAAGCCGCGACAGTTGATGCCGCATTAAGCGACCAGGCCTGGCTGGGTGTGGCACAATCGGCACGCAGCGCCGGCCAGCCCGAAAAAGCATTGAGTGTATTGCAGACCTTGGTTGAACATGCACCAACGCTTGCCGCGGCCTGGGACGAATTGGGCAGGACGCAATTCGATCAGCATGACGTCAAAGCCTCCATTGAGTCCTTGGAAAAGGCACTGACATTCAGTCCCAATTCGCTCTCCAGCCGCCAGGCACTAGCCCGTGCCTTGATGGCGAATGGGGAACCTGCACGTGCGAAGCCACATCTTGAATTCGTGGCTCAGGCCACCGAAGGCTTCGCCAAGATCGGGCTGTTGCAAGACCAATCCGATGCCCATCCCGAGGACATTGCGATTCGACTTCAAATCGCGGAGTTATACCGCAAATACGACATCCCGAGCCTGGCGATTTCCTGGGCACGCTCAATCCTCGTACTCAAACCTGGACATGCAGGCGCACAAAAACTACTCCAGGACTTGATCCCCGAAACCAAAGACACACCTCAGAGATGATTTCCGTTCTTCCGAAAGGAGTGAGGATCTCGGCAAGTCAGGCTCAGTGAGTCACGCGGTCGGCGAAGCGTGTCCGCACCGATTCACCATCGCCTCTCTCTTACTGCGCGAGATATGACTTTGCCTATAGACTTGACCAGCGTACCAACAAAAAACCGCTGCCTGAAAGGCAACGGTTTTCGAACTCGAATTCACCCACGAGAAGCAGTTCAATCAACGAGATTGAACTCGAAGACATTCCTCGTTCCGTCATTGGAAACGTCGGCCTCCAAATCCGTAGTCGTCAATGCCGAATAGCGCATTGGCAACTCCGCTTTTACTGCTGTGTTTGTGATCCCCGCCTGGCCCATCCGTTGCATGTCTTCCGGCTTCATCTGAGCGGGTGGTTTGCTATCAGCTCCAGCGGCAGCCTTAGAGACAACGACTTTGAATTTCCCAATTTCTGCGCCCGGACGGCCACCCGTCGTGATCGTAAAATTTCCGTCCTTATCGGTCATTCCCTGCGCAGGACTCCCGTCTTTAGGCGAAAACACGACCGCGGCCCCTGCCACAGGCTTTCCATTGTATTTGACGACACCCTTAGCAGGTGCTAGGGGCCGAGCGATCGAATTGCCCCCTCCCGAACATCCGCTGACCAGCGGCAACAGCAGCAAAACAATATTGAACACCAATCGCATTGATTTCTTCCCACGCATCTTTGAGTTTCCTACCCGATTAAAACGGTTTGAGTCGCATAAAACGGTTTGAGTCGCGCGTCATGACATCCCTATGGAGCGACGCAGCGAAGGATTTCGGGACTGTGAATTCCACATCGCCGAACTGGTGAGATTTCAGAAAAACGGCACGGCCTGCAAGAAGCCCGGCCCGACTTTCCAAGCCGGGCTTCTGTTGCGAAAATCTGGTACCCCAATCGGCACACAGCAACTATTCCAAAACCTCTGGGCTCTCACCCGCGTACCTCTGTCGACATAGCGAACAGCGGGTTCGAGTTCTTGACGATCTGACTTAGAATTCGCCAAGCGCATTGCTATCGGACTTTGAACCCAAATTCCGCCAAGTGACGGCGGAAATGTTTTGGCTGACAAAACGAACTGATCCGTCACCGAGAACGACCTGACATCCCCCTGTGTGTCGAGACCGGAAACCCCAGGAGTAAGTCCAATTGCTCTGGGTAGAACAAGTCGGCTTATTGCTGCCCCCCGGAATGTTCGGACACGTGGTGAAGTCGTTCGGGGTCGTTAGTGTGGTGGCATGAGCATTACTCGAATTGTTGTAGTTCGGCCATCCGCCACCAATGTGATCATTACACTCGGGCAAGATTTCGCCAATCATGATCGTATTACTCAAACCATCCGTAATGTCAGCCAGCTTCGCCCCATAGCCTAAACGAGTCACAAACCCGTCCGCCTGGGAGACGATCTCGGTATTTCCGTGGTCCGCGGAATTCGGAGTTCCAAATGTATTACTCAATGTACTACAGTTGGGATCGGCTGACGGAGCGTGACAATTGCCCAGACTGGCGCTGTAATTGCTATTGACCGTACCCGCAAGCAGACTATTTCCGTTCGGATCGGTCGGACAGTTCAAGTACGGTGGCCGATACAGGTAGAGCGGTTGGCCATTGAGCACCTGACTGGCTACG
>JAQGHT010000394.1 GCA_028291565.1 Planctomycetaceae bacterium
CAAGTCGTCGGATCTCTGGGATAATTGAAAGATCCGCAAAATGGAAAAGTTGTTTTTTCAGAACGTGTTCCGGACACAGGCGATGAGTAGTTCGAGCGCTCAGAATTGAGGAGAACTTCATCGAATCCTTGCTAACTCTTAACCCTATCGTCTTTTTCAGGATCCGGCAAGCACTAACCCGCAACGAGACTCCAGAATCTGCTAAATTCTGAATTCATTGCAGGTTTTATACAGATGGGCATAGTGATTAAATGAACTAGTGCTGTTGTGTTCAAAAAGACTATATAAATGTCTCAATGTTATCTGTTCGTATGGATACAAATCGAAGGGTCGGAATGTTGTTTCCGAAATCGGCGGTCAGTTGAGTTGCAATGATCTTCTCAGTCGCGATGCAGAAAAACGTGGAGGAGAGTGGAGATTTAAACCTCATTCTCTCTTGGCAAATTGCATGCCATCGATTCGGCGAAGATTACGATTTGATGCGTCAGTCTGACCGACTGGCCGGCGACTCGAACTAGAACCGAGCGATCATAAGACAAATTGGGCGAAAACGAATTGCAGCGTAATTAAGTGGAAGAAATTCCGCATGTGCCCGATTGATGAGCATGCTGCCTAAGAATTAGCGCATGATACTCGCGTCAGAACGAGCTCTAAGCTTTCGCTCGCGGAGTGTCTCAAGGCTCCGATCCAGATCAATCCAGGACCTCATGACACGCGGCGTACCAAGCGCATATCAGACTAAGAAGCTGTTGATGCGCTCGATGATCCAGCCATTGGCAAATCCCTGATGCGGAGCACCCGTTGAATGCATTCCGCCGAGTTGGACTTTATGGCTTCATCTCAAGGGAGACGTGATTGTCTTCTCCGTCTTTGACTGTCGCCGTCAGATCGGAGTTGAATTCGTCCCGATATTTCAGCGGAATATCGAGATATTTCGGTGGAACGTAGGCGACGCCGTCCATGGGTTGAGGCTCTTCAGGAGTCAGCACAATGACTTTGTAGGTTCCGGCGGGAACGGGGTCTTCGAATTCGAATTCTCCTCCGATCACAGTTCCGAGCACCGCGACTCCATTCTCCTTGGATGAGAACTGAATCCGAGCATCTTTCACTGGAGCGCCTGCGTATTTCAACGTCCCCGACACTTTACCAGTCTTTCCAAATCGCGTTGCTTCGCTTGTCTGACCCGAGCAACCGGAGGCGGCAATCGAAAAGCTGGCGACCAGCAGGCAACTCCATCGAATACAATCGAATCGAAACATTTGGGAACGATACTCCTGAGCTGTAAGGAACGGTGATGATTTATACTGTTCGCGGCCACGAATGAGTCTTTTTCAATACTGATCCCCGCGATCAAACATCTCATTCTTAAGCGTGCGCGGTATAAGAATCGTAGCGTGGTTCAAGCCCACGCTACGATTCTTTTTTAATCTGGTGTGTGTTCCAGTCGGAAACGGAACAGGCCAGATATTGCGGTGAGCGGCAGCGGGGCCTAGAAATCGCCAACAACCGTTCCATCTGATTTGCAGGCGATGCCTGACAGAGTGGCGAAACTCATGTTTTCCGACAAGAAGCGCACCGAGCCGTCGGCCATCAGAGCATGAACTCCACCGACATGAAATGAGTTCAGGATCGTATTGCCTTCGTAAGTCTGGTCCGCACCTGCGGGGGCCGCTCCTGAACTGAAATTGAAATTGAGCGGATATCGAATTGCCGTCGTGCCCACGCCCCAAGAGACGTCGGCAGGGGGAACTCCGGGACCGGCTCCCGACCAGCCACCGTAGTAGTTGTTACGCAGGTCTTGCTTACCGGCGCCGACCGTGCCCGACTGTTCCGCGACAAGCAGCGTATTCGATGAACCATCGGTGATGTTGGCCATCGTGACCTTGACGTTAGGTACGGTGATCCCATTGTTGCAATAGATCGAGCCATAGGATCCCGCTGCGCAATATGCAGTGGAAAAGGGAGCTCCCGTAGAAGGATCAGTAGTGGCTCCGGAAATTCCTTCGTAGCAATGAGTCTGCCCACCAAGAGTGTTGTTCGCAACTGCCGTATTGTTGGTCGGCAAGGTTGTGGAAGGGCAGTTAAAAACCGGGACATACAATCCCGCGAGGATCGCGTTGTTTCCAGGGTAGACATTACCGAGGAAATTGCCGCTGACCATGTCCAGCTTGCTGTAAAGGGGCGCCTGGTCAATATAGGGCAGAATGAAGACTCGCCAATTGGGTTTTGATGTGGAACCTGCTGAAGACAGAGGGAAGCAGTTCAATGCTTCGTGGTAATTGTGGAATGCGAGCCCCAGCTGCTTTAAGTTGTTCTTGCATTGGCTGCGGCGGGCTGCTTCACGAGCCTGTTGAACGGCTGGCAACAACAGTGCGATCAAAACCGCGATGATTGCGATTACAACCAGTAATTCGATCAAAGTGAAGCCGCGGCCTTGAGACCGCCTGAGACGAAACGAACAATTCATTATTGACTTCCTAAAGTATGGTACGACATGGAAAACGTTTCCCATGTCAACTCGCGTTTCTCGAGATGGCCCAAACAAAGAGGATGTGAAACGCGAGCAGGCAATTCAGAGCGTTGAGCGCGCAAAGTCGGCATTGACCGGACGAATGCGGCAGTATTGAAGTCCGGTGAAGGTGGTCGGACAAATTCTACTTATTGGTTTGACTGCCTCTTGCGGGCACACCAGGGAATGGTGGCTGCGGATGAGGAGCCCAAGGTGTCTTGGTGGCTCTGATGATTGGAAGAATCCAGACACACATGGTATTGCACCTTTAATTCCTCGCAGGCCGGGTGCCCGATCAGGCGATCGGCGCGCGGAGAGCCTGCGTTTTCAATGTCTCAAGTGGGCAGGCGTTAATTTAAGTCGCTCTGATTCATCACATTCGGCAGGATTCGGGGTGGGGCTCAACGGCAGGCGGAGAAGGAGGCTTCAATGAATTCGTAAGAATTCAGAACGGCGAAACGGATCAATTCGGAATTCTCATGAATTCCATGATGAAGGCATCTCGGTCGCATTTGCCATTATCGTATCGGACTTACGGGAGGTGGTGATTCGCAGGCGTGCTGCGCGAGTCGACTCAGGTAAGAAGTCTGGGGAGTTCTGGCTGGTTGTGGAAAGCTTCAAAAGATTCTATTCGGAATCAGGCAATTTCTTGTTGCGGACATTGGCTGCCGCAACCTTGGAAACACATAAGGCAACCTTTGTGCCAGAACTTCCGAGCAGAACCGCCTGGCACTTTCCAGAAATCAACAAAAGTACCGAAAATGTGGACGTACGTCATCTCGTTTGGAATTCGACGCCGTGAGCTCACGGTGGGCGATTTCACGCCGCGCAGGCAATCGGGAGAATGTGGTGAAGCTTGAGCAAAGGTACGAATCGGCGTGGATGTTTACAGCAAATCTTACTGGGCAGGCTGAGGACGAATGCCGCTTGTGTTACCGAGAGATTTGGTCGTGGAAGCATGGCGTGCGTATGCCGCGATCGAACAATTTCGCGGTCCTGATGACGCATAGAAAAAAATGGAAGGGGTAATTAAATTCGTGAAAGGTTTGATTTTATCCGCCCGGTCGATAAGCAATTTGCGATAGAAGTGGGCAGCCCCCGGGCCTCTTCCAGCCCGACCAGTCACTCAGCGGGAGGGATTGTTGATTCAGCGTGCCTGGTTCAGTTTATTACGGAGAAAGTTGCGCTTTTCGTAGCCGAATTCGTCAGAAGTCGGGTGTTTCAGGAAGCTTGCCCGAAGTTTCACGAGCTCCGGCTCCGAGGAAGGCTCAAAGTCAGACCACGATCATGCCCGATTTTGATGTCCGAAGTTTGCGAAGTTCGTGGAGACTGCTACGATTTGTACTGTTCGCGGCCACGAATGAGTCTTTTTCAATACTTATCCCCGCGTTCAATCGTCTCATTCTTAACCGTGCGCGGTATAAGGTCACTGTCCTGCTCGATTCGTTTACCGCAGCCGGTTCGATAGTTACTATAAGGCCAAATCTCCATTGATTCTCCGTGGTGCAAATTCTAACCAGCGATACCTCAAGGCATTCCTTTTTTGGGGGGGCATAGTTGCTGTCCTCGGCTTGGTCTGCTTGTTGGCGATGGGCGATTTCACTTCGTCGGCGCGACTCTTGCGTGACGCAAAATTGGCCATGGCGCGCGGGGATTTGTCCCGCGCAGAAAACCTGGCGCTGCGCCTCGCGCGGCGGACTGGTCAAAATGCCGCCGGAAATATCCTGGCGGCGGAGGTCGCTACGAAACTCGAACGGCCACGCGACGCGATTGGCTATTACGAGCAAGTCCCGGACGATGGCAGTCCCGCAAATATTCAAGCGTTGCGCGCGATGGGCGATCTGATGCTCAACACGACTTACGAGCTTTCCGATGCAGAACGAAGTTATCAGAGGATTCTCCAGCACGACCCGCATGAATTGGGCGCGCATTACCGGATTGCCTATGTCTTGGGGTTGGAAGGCCGGAGTTGGGAAGCGGTGCCGCACCGGCTGGAATTGATCCGGGGAAATCGGCGCGAGCCCATACAGCTCGTACTGTTAGCTCTGGGGGATACGGCGGAAGAGAACTTCCACCTCATTGAAGATTATCTGCGGGCTGCCCCTGATGATCCAGGAGCGTTGACCGCCCGTGCCTGGATGCACATTCGGCGAGAAGAATTGGATGCGGCGCGAAAACTACTTGAACGGGCAACGGCGACTGAACCGACGTTGATGACCAGTCAAGCCTGGCTCGGAAGGACACTTCTGGAACGGCCGGCGTCGGACTTTCTGAAATGGAACCGGGCTCTTTTACCAGCGGCGGATCGCCATCCCGAAATCTGGCTCGCTCGCGGGCGCTTTGCGCTGGTCAGGTCGCAGCCAAGAATCGCAGCGCGGTGTTTTTGGGAGTCGGTACGACTCGATCCCGAATCGACGGTCGCGAACTTTCAGCTCGGTGCCGTGCTGGCGTCCTTAGGCGAATTGAAGTCGGCGGAATTGTTTCGGCGTCGTTCCCGATTGCTGCAGGAATTGACGACCGCGGCGAAAAGTTTCCAGTTCAACAATGCGCCTCGAAACGCTGAAACTGCGGCACGACTTGCCGAGGAACTGGGGCTCTTGTGGGAAACTTGGTGTTGGTTGCAAATCTGGAATGAACTGGTTCCCGGCCGGCCTCAATTGGTGGCGAAGATTCAGAAGGTGCGGCGCCAGCTTGATCAACTTGATCCAGAATCTCTTCAGCGATCCACAGCGGATGCGAACCCCGCGAATCAAGTCGACCTGCGCTCATATCCGCTGCCCGATTGGGAGGGCTCTGATAATGTTGCGGGAACGGCGAAGCGGGCTGAGTCGCCGGAGGCTGCAATTGTTACGTTTTCCGAGCATGCGGCGGCTGCCGGAATTCGATTTCAATTCCGCAATGGCAGCCAGCCCGATTCCGTGGGCGACTACATGTACGAAATGAGCGGTGGTGGAGTGGGAGTGCTGGACTTTAACAGCGATGGCTGGCCAGATCTCTACCTCACGCAGGGGGCTGATTGGCCACCGCGGCCGGATCAGAATGGATATCTGGACAAGTTGTATCTCAATCTAGGAAACGGCCACTTCAAAGAAGTTTCCCAGGCAGCGCGAATCTACGAGAACGGATTCAGCCAGGGGCCGACGGTGGGGGATATTGATCAGGATGGGTTTTCGGACCTTTACGTGTCGAACATTGGTCCGAACAGAATGTTTCACAATAATGGTGATGGCACATTTACGGAGTTGACCGCGGAAACCGGCACAGCCGGCGATCGGTGGACGGTCAGCTCTGTGATCGCCGATTTCAACGGCGACGCTCTGCCGGACCTGTACAACGTGAACTATCTGACGGGTGAGGGGTTGTTTGATCGTCCGTGTGGAATCAAGGCCGGGACAAACCGTACGGGATGCTCGCCTCACGAATTCGCCGCGGCTCAGGATCAGCTCTTCTTGAATCTGGGTGATGGACGGTTTGCAGAACGGACGGATGAAGCAGGGATCGTTGTTCCCAACGGTAAAGGCATGGGCGTCGTCGCGGCCGATTTCGACGGGTCGGGCAAATTGAGCCTGTTCGTGGGGAATGACGCGGTTCCCAATTTCTTGTTTGTCAACGAGACTTCCCAGCCTGGCGCGGAGCCTCGTTTTCAGGAGCGAGGTTATGCCAGCGGACTCGCAGTGGACGCAGACGGTCGAGCCCAGGCCTGCATGGGGATCGCCGCCGGAGACGCGAATGGTGACGGCCTGGTCGACCTTTTCGTCACGAATTTTCGTGCGGAATCGAATACCTTGTATTTGAACCAGTCGCAGATGTCCTTCGTGGATGAGACCCGGCGGGCAGGACTGCGTGATGCGTCTTTTGATATGCTGGGATTCGGTTCACAGTTTCTCGATGGCGAGCTTGATGGTTTGCCCGATCTGGTGGTTGCGAATGGACACATCGCAAACCTGAAATCAATTGGCATCGAGTATGAAATGCGGCCGCAGTATTTTCGCAATCTGGGTGAGGCGCGATTCACCGAATTGCGGGTGGAAGTCCTCGGTCCCTACTTTCAGGGGAAATGGTTGGGACGCGGTCTTGCCAGATGGGATTGGAATCGGGATGGGAAAGAGGACTTTGTCGTCAGTCACCTCGCGACTCAGGCTGCCCTTGTCACGAATGAAACTCGCAA
>JAQGHT010000404.1 GCA_028291565.1 Planctomycetaceae bacterium
TCAGGGGGAACGAAAAAGACTGCAAAGAAGTCGGTGGTCTCGAATCAGCCATTACAACGGTCGTACACGGGGGAAATGCTGGAATCGATCTTGGCGAAAGGAATCCGCAGCGAGCGCGAGATCTTTGACCGCAAAGCTGTCTCGAAGAAGCGAGAAGGGGACGTTGAGCTGAAGCAGGTGGGTGAATCAGCCAAGATGCCCTGGGAAACCGACGGCCGGGCCTGGCACCTCGAACAACGCATCGGACACAATGGCAAACCCGGACGCTGGGAAACTCAAAGCCTGATCGACGTCATTGACGTCCTGGAACAGTCCGAAAGTTTTGCTCCAACCAACTGGAATTCACGCAGCATCGTGGAAGTCGCGGCGAAGAAGGGAGCCGACGGTTGGTTCCTGCATGCGTTGACGGGAGATGAATGGCTGCTCAAATTGAATTTTCACGTGCCACGCAACACCTTCCAGCAGCAGGCCCTGACTGAGCAACTCAATCTGACTCCACTGGATGATCTCGATGAGATTCAGGTCTACGGACGTGGCCCGCGTGTTCAGGCAGTCAATCGTGCTGGTCCCTGGCAAGAGGTCAGCATCACTCTGCACTGGCACAAGGAAATGAATACACCGGGATTCCGCAAATTCCTGAAGGACGCTCAGGCTGCGTTTCTGAAGACAACTTCCGATGCGGGCGGGAGTATTGAAGATAAGATGCCCTGGAAAGTCCTGGGTAAGAAATGGCACCTGTCGCGCAAAGGGTTCCCGACCGCACAACGGGTCGCCTGGGATCCGGCAGTCTTGGAACGGCTGGTCGAGATGCTCGAAGCGGGATGTCCCGGTAGCGCCGTCGACTGGACGGGAAAACAGACCGTGACAGTCACTCCACCAACGGCCGAAACCGCCTGGGCCACAATTACGACCAAGCGCAAAGCGGGACTCGATTTAGTTCTGGCCACGCCACCGGGTCGGTTTGCGCTCGGACGGATCGCAGCGTTCGGTGCTGAACGTGAGATTGTCGCAAACAAAAAGGGAGTGGAATCGATTCAGATTCGATTCGACGAGCTGAATCAGTTAAACACCGATTTGCAGTCGTTTTTGAATGAACACGCACAACAGGTCGGAAAAGAACGGAAGTTGTTTTAAAGTACGACAGGTTTTCAACCTGTCCGTGCAATGGAGACGGACAAGTTGAAAGACCTGAATCGAGTCTGGACCGACAGGTTGGAAACCTGTCCTACTCGGGCCGGTGCCGCACAATTTCGGCTTTGAAATCGCCCAAGCTGGACCAATGAAGTCGTTTGTTCAGATCGACTTCCTGAATCGCAATCGTGCCCCAATCTTTGGCCTGGGATATGACTTGGCCATCTTGACCGTAGATTCCAGTGATCATCCAATTCAGCTTGATGTCGCAATAGCAACTGCTGACGACATAAACGTGATTCTCACAAGCCCGAGCGGCGCCGAGCATCGGATTGCATCCGGCGACGGGCCAGGCGATGACCTCAGCCCCGTTATTGCTCAATTCGCGAGCCACTTCCGGAAAGAATCCGTCGTAGCAGATCATCATTCCGACTTTGCCGAATCGCGTGTTGAAGACCGGATATTCGTAACCAGGCTGGACCCCGGCTTCGACTTCGCCGCGGGGCAGACAAACTTTGCGATAATTCCCCACGACCTTGCCATCAGGGCCAATTAATACGGCCACGTTGTATACCAGGTGTTTTTCCCGTTCCACCAGTCCAGCCACAATGTAAAGATTGTGTTCTTTTGCCAGAGTTCCAAAGTAGTCCGTGGAAGGCCCCGGAATCGGTTCGGCGCATTCGACCATGCTCTTACCTGAACCAATATAGGTCAGGGTTTCGGGCAACACGACCAAATCAGCTTTCTGCTTCGCCGCGTCTGCAATAAACGGCGCAAACAGCTGGCACTTCTCGGCCGACGTTTTACCGCCGGCGGGGACGTAATGGACCGTCGCCAGTCGGACTTTTCGCGGGGTCGGTGCCGCGACCTTTTCGAACGAAACATGCGCCCACTCGACAACGGCCTGCGGAGCCCAGCGGAAATGCAATTCGACGATCGCCTGCCGCGCCTTTAATGGTGCCTGATAAATATCCGAGACTTCAGTCCAGCCGAGACTATTCGTCGATTTATCGAGGGGATATTCCGGTTCAGCCCGCGGCACGACGCCGGGTGCGAATGTCGCAAAAGTCGGTTCGTCGTGCAGAACTGAATTGCCCTTCTCGTCCTGCCACAGCACCCGAACGACACCCGTCCGACGCGGAGAACGAACATTCTCGGCTTTTCGCAAGGCATCGAACTGATAATACTTTCCGCCCTCCACAACAAACGTCTTATGCCAGTAGCCCGCCAGCCCTTCACGCGCATCTGACTTGGCAAGAAAACTTCCCTTGCCATCCGGACCACCGGTTGGGTTATACGAGAATTCCGGAGCCACTTCATCGCGAAGTGCGGTCGTCGCCCAACCCTCCGGCGCCGCGGCTTTCGCGGGAGCCGCCGCACTGAGGAAAGAATGGACCGAAATACTGAAATAACAGGCAAAAAGCACGGCCAGGCGTCGCATCACAGTCTCCTATCGAAAACAAAAGAATCGGAAACACTGAGGCAACGGCGCGGCGCTGTCGTTGCCTTTCAGCGGGACATCGCTGTCATGCCACGACTCTTCTAAAAAGAAGGTCCTGTCACACAGCGGAGCCCCTGCGAATTGTAATACATTCCGTCCAAGCCGGGCAGGCTGCCCAACAGAACCGCACATCTGTTGTCATTTCCGCATGTCATCTCCGCACGATTTGCAATTCGCGAATCGCGATTCACGGCGACAACATCTTTTGCCGTAGGGCGAACTCCGTATGCAAGGAAAACTCTTTCAACAAAGTAATCCCTCGATCACCCTTACTGGCACCGTCGATATCCAATTCGCTGTAACCTTCTTTGTCCATGTTTGACAAAATCGTTTTCAATTCCGCCGTCGCCACTTCCACGCGGCGGATGATCTCGGCCAGTTGACCTCGTGTGAACGGCTGCTTTCGCAGGGCACGGCCATCCGCAGCCAGCTTCGTCGCGACGACGGTTACCTTCTTTTTCGCCATTGTCTCTCTCCTGTTTAATGTTAATTGTTCACGAAGGCCCGTAATCCCATTAACAACTGCACCACTTAGCGACAGACTTCACTGCTGTTAAGAAAGGGGGACTGTGCGGCCTGAATACCGTGACCGCCCCCGAGTCATTTCCTATCAACACACACGTCCATGTGTTCCGCTGCCCCAGCGTTATCAAGCCCAGCTGTCCGGCACCGTTTTTTGCTCCCCGTCAATTATGTACCAGACCACATACCGTGAAGACAATGGGTATGCATCTAGGATTTCATGCGAATTTAAAAATTCTTCGACTGGCACTACACTCGACAGCACCACATAGAGTTAGCATATAACATAATGTCACAAAAGCGACTTGCGATGCACAATTGCAAATCCTGTAAAGTGGCTCGTCATTTCGAGTTTGTTACTCTCAGACGCTTATGAATCAGCCTATCCACTACACCATGTCAGGTTGATTGTCGGTCATCCAACAAGACTTTTCTATGCAGGAAAAAAGACTTCCTCTCAGAACTGACAAATGAGGTAAACACCTGACAAACAAAGCCACGCTGCAAACAGACATTACAATTACTTCAGGAGCGTGAGGTAAAACCCTGCACTTTGTGATACTGAACCTTGAATCGACCTGCATTGGGGCTGATGCCGTTTCAAGGCGATTGATACAATCAGATTGAGATCGTTGGGAAAGAATCGCCCTTGTGGTCTGTTTTGGAATTCCAGTCGCTCATGCATCGCCTGCAACTCTGGATCGCCGTCGCCCTGGTACAGGTTGAAGCCTGCATCTTCGGCTACCTGTCCGATACTTGGACGGTACCGATTTGTGTATCGGTGCTGAGTCTGTTCGCGCTTGCAACCCAATGGCGAGCTCCATTGAACCCCAACCGTCGTGTTGTCGCGGCATTGGCTTTAACGATCCCGTTTACCGTTCAGTGGGCGTTCATCCCCTATGAACCGACTCATTTGCGGACCTTCATACTCTACTCCCTGGCACATGCGGGAGGGCAGTATGGTTTAGCACTGCAAACCGCATATCTCTGGGTGAAACGCCCAGACGAAACGTGGTCCTCTCTGTTTCCAGTGTGCGGCGTCTGCGTGCTGATGTCGGCCGGCGATGTGCAAACGACTCACTTTCAGAACATCGTTTTTCAGGTTGTCGTGCTGGCATTCGTCTTATTGATCACGGCTTATTACTCCTGGGCACGAATTCCACTCGCAGCCCGTTTGCAGCGCGGGTCCTCGGGACGCCTGATTCTGAGCAGCTTTGCGATCAGTATCACCTGTATCGCCTCGGTGATCGGCAGTAAAATGCTTGAACGGAGCTGGTCCACGATTGAACGCATCTACACAGAGTGGATGCTGGGAAATGGAGCCGAAGGATCCGCTGGATTCTCCAGACAAGCCCGCCTGGGGAGCATTAGTGACCGGCCGGGGGCCCTTGATCAATCGCCGGTATTGCGCATTTACGCGCCAGAAGAGCCGGGCTATCTCCGCGGAGCCGCGTTCGACCGTTACCGTGGTGGCAGCTGGTTTAGCGACGCCCATCGGGACACAATTTCAGCAGTCTCCGATCCACCGACAGCCATCCTGCAGAATGCCGAATACCCCTTATTTCGCCTGCCGGCGACAATCAATCCGAAAGTCAGCCCTGGCCGCACGAGCCAATTCTCGAATTCCTGGCAAGTCCTCGACGTCTGGCCCACGGGAACGGTGAGCGATGCCGTTTTCGCCCCTTTGCAGGCCCGCTGGCTCGCCCTGCCGCAGTCGAGCCTGACGGTGGACACCTATGGCATCGCCTATCCGGAAAATCTTTTGCCGGATTCGAATTATCGATCCTTCGTCTTAACATTTGCCGAAGACGATTCGCATTCCCAGCAGATGTCCGCACAGCCTGCCGCGACTTTGAGTGCGGAAGCACGCCCTTCGACCGAGGAGGCGAATCAAACTGAAACCCTCAATCAGTCCGCTTTGACAACGGTTCCCGCCGACCTGGACCCGCGAGTGCGCGAATTGGCCAAAACGATTCTCGCAGGGTGTGACACTCCTGAGCAAAAAGTGATGGCTGTCACCGGCTGGTTCCGTAAGAATTATCATTACCAGCTCGGAATGAAGGTCCCGCCCGGACAGGACCCGCTAACCTATTTCCTGATCCGCCGGCCTGCAGCTCATTGCGAGTTCTTCGCAGCGGGGACCGCCATTCTGCTACGCCTGGGAGACGTCCCCTGCCGCTATGTCACAGGATTTGTCGCGACAGAATATAACTACCTTGGTGGCTATTGGCTGGTCCGCAACAAAGATGCGCACGCCTGGGTCGAGGCCCTGCTTCCCGACCGCGGCTGGGTCACTGTGGAATCGACCCCGTCCGCTGGAATTCCTCACTCCAACCACACGATTCAACCGCGCCATTTATGGGATGACATGGTGCTCCGAGTCCAGATGCTGCGAGCTCAATTGCTGCAGGGAACCTGGCGTGGCGCGTGGCGTGCGTTCAAGATTATCGGTTCGATGCTACTGACGACTCCGCATGGCTGGTGCATCTTGTGCGGCTGTGCGATTTGGATCATCGTCCTGCTGCGGCGTCATATCCGCTTCACATTCCGCCGCGGCCTTGATCCGACGTCCACGAAATTCCATCGGTTGTTACTGGAACTGGACCCGCAACTTGAGCTCATTTCACTGCGTCGGCAACCGTCTGAAACCCTGCATCAATTCGCCGCGCGCCTCACTAACATTGGCCAGCCGGTATTACATTCTGCAGCGGAATGGTACCGTTCCTATGCCGACCTGCGCTACCGGAACGATTCCAATCCCGAGTTTTTTTTCGAACTCCGAAATGAACTCCCCCCCCTCCTCGTGGAACTCAAAAAACTCCCGCGGCAGCCTCGGTAAACGAGTCTCGCCGAGAGCGTGATCTCTTGAGTAGGACAGGTTTTCAACCTGTCCTTGCTTTTAACCGCCAAGCGAATCGCGATGATCAAACGCGTGCGACTTGATTTCACGGATAATTTCTGATTCAAACGTCTTGACGAAACAATACACGACACGTAAACTATATTCATGTCAACAATAAATCAGGAACCAGATTCAATGCCGATGAGCAAACTCCAGCAAGAATTGAAAAAGCAACATCCGTTCGATTCGCTGGAACAAGAAGCGGCCCTGAATGTGATTCGCACCAACGACCAACTGCAGCTCCGATTCTCGCGACTATTTCGCGATCACGGCCTGACATCTTCGCAATACAACATCCTGCGAATCTTGCGGGGCGCGGGGACGCCGTTGCCCATTTTGGAAATTGCCCAGCGGACGATTACAGTAGTACCTGGGATCACAGGACTGATTGACCGGCTTGAACAGGCGGGATTCGTGCTTCGAAATCGGTGTCTCGAAGACCGGAGAGTGGTCTACGTCGTGTTGACCGAGTCCGGATCCCAAACGGTGGCCGATCTCGACCAGCCCGTCCTGGACTTACACCATAAACTGTTCGGACATTTAGAAGCGACAGAGCTGCAAACACTCAACAAGATCCTGGAAAAAGCCAGGTTTGGGTTGGAGTCGCAGTCGGAATAGATTGGACCAGACTCCCCCGCTCAGCCGTACGTATTGCGACAAGCTTTCGCATTTACTTGACATATCAGTTATTAACACGTTAATTACCAAGGAAAAACACAATGTTTCAGATCCGCAAAGCAGTTGACCGAGGCCACGCCAATCATGGCTGGCTGGACACGTTTCACACGTTTTCATTCGGAGAGTACCACGACCCGCGACACATGAGTTTTAGAGCTTTGCGAGTGATCAATGAAGACCGGGTACAAGCCGGAACCGGATTTGGCATGCACGGTCACCGGGACATGGAAATTATCACGCTGGTTCTGGAAGGGGCGCTGGAACATAAAGACAGCATGGGAAACGGCGAGGTCCTGCGACCCGGAGAATTCCAGCATATGTCGGCCGGACGAGGCATCCGGCACAGTGAATTCAACCCCTCGGCAACTGACGACGTGCACTTGTACCAGATCTGGCTGCTGCCGAACCAGACGGGAATTCAACCTGCCTATGAGCAAAAACGATTCAATCCTGAAGAGCAACTCGGCAAACTGCGACTCGTCGCCTCACCGGACGGATCCCAGGGATCATTGACCATTCAGCAAGACGCCCGAGTCTACCTCGGGACGGTGCTGCCTGGGCAAACAATCGAACACCCAATTCAACAGGGACGGCATGCCTGGCTGCAAGTCTTGAAAGGGAATGTCGTCGGAAATGGTCATGCCCTGGCAACAAGCGATGGCGTGGCGATCAGTGAGGAATCAAATCTGCGATGGACC
>JAQGHT010000413.1 GCA_028291565.1 Planctomycetaceae bacterium
GCGACTCGACGGACGTCTTGTGCATGAACTGGCAATGATTTGGGCGGAACAACGGGCAATTGCCAAATCCGAAGCATTCCATCTGCCCCGGAACTGGCTGCCAATGGTTGAGTCGGGTGGACGGCAATTCCGGTCACCGCACCGGTATGTGCACCAAGTTCTGAAACAGCCGGGCCCGCGGCAGGATTCCAGACGCGGATTTTTCCTCCGGCATCGCCCGACAAAACATGCAATTTGCTAGGAGCAATCGCCGTGGCGGTGACGGGTTGAGTATGCCCCTCCAGTGTCGCGACGGGTTTGCCATCCGCTTGCCAGAGTCGTACGGTTTGATCCGCACCGGCTGTCGCCAATAGCGTTCCATCGAGACTCATTGAAACGGATTGGACTGGCTTCGTATGTCCAGCCAGAGGAGTGACCGGGCGAACGGGAAATTCCCAGACGCGAATCAATGCATCTTGCCCGGCAGTAGCGAACTGGGTTCCTTTGGGATGAAAAGCGAGAGCCAGCGAGGCACCGGTGTGTGCCGCCAAGTCCGGGCCGGCAATCGCAGCACCGTCCGCAGTGTTCCAGAAGCGAACACCACCATTGGCCTGACCTGCTGCCAGGAGCTTTTCATCAAAACTGAGTCCCAACACCGTTGGGGCCGAGGTCAAGCCGGCAAACGCTCGGATTTCTTTACCCGTCTCCAACGAAGTCTGTTTGACTGTTTGATCGGCGGCTGCCGAAAATGCGATCGGCAGTTTCTTGCTCAGGACCAGGGACGTCAATGCGTTGCCATGCGTCAGAAGAGGTCGTCCGTCAACAAACGGCAATTGCCAGAACTTGACGGTCCCGTCTGCTCCACTCGACACCAGGGATTTGGTTTTCGGCTGAAAGGCCAGCCCCGTCACACCGCCGACGTGGGCCACAACATCACCTTGCGGTTTCCCGGTATCCATTGCGGAGACACGGATTCCGCCCGTCGAATCACCAACGGCGATGAATGTGTCGTCGTCATTAATCGCGACTGCCGTCAATGGCTGAATGGCCGGAGGCAATTGCTTCGCGAGTTTGCCTGTCGCGTTGTCAAACACCAGAACCAGCTTGTCAGCTGCTGCAGAAGCCGTCAATTTGCCGCTCGAACTGATTGCCAGGGCTTGTGGAGGCTGGTTGTGCCCGGGCAGTGATTTGGGGCCGTCTGGAGGCAGCTGCCAGATTCGAATTGTCCCATCAGCTCCTCCGGAAGCGATTCGCTCGCCATCTGGCTTAAAGGCCAGTGCGGGAACCGGTCCTGTGTGGCCTGCCAAACCCTTCAAATCAGCTCCGTCCGCTTTCCAGAACTTCAATTGCCCCGTCGAGTTACCTGTGGCCAGCACATCAAATTTATCCGAAACGGCCAGCGATGCGACGGGCCCAACCTGGCCCGGATAAGCCTTCAATTCCTTACCAGTCTTCAGGTCAAATTGGCGAACACTTAGATCGATCGACGCTGAAATCGCTTTCGACCCATCTTTAGAGATTTTGACTCCCGCAATGGGCTGAGTATGCCCTGCCAAAGGTAACGGGCCGACTGTTGGCCAACTGCTGACTCGCAAGGCGCCGTCAGGCCCTACTGTGACAATCGACTTTCCGTCTGCGGCAATATCCAGTGCCGAGATTCCGGGGAGTGTCAGCGTACCGGTCAAAGTCCCCTTTTCGACATCGAATGCCCGCAGGTAACCGTCCGCCGTACCTGCAACCACATGCTTCTTATCGTCTGTCAGGAAAAGACTTGTGACGGGTGCCGTCAATCCGGGAAAGTCACGGATATGAGCGCCGGTCACGCCATTCCAAAGCCGCAGCAACGGTGCCTTATCTGCTGTAATCAGCAGCGTTCCATCTGCTGAAACGGCGACCCCCACTGCGTCTCCTCCCAACGCGCCGTTTGCCAGTGGATCGCGCAGCGGGACGTCATAGAGGTGAATCTTGCGGTCCAGACCCGCTGTGGCGAACTGCTGCCCATTCTTCGCGACCGCTAGGGCTAAAACCCCATTCAAGTGGTCCGCGTAAGTTCGAATGACGGTTCCTGTCGTTCGATCCCAGACTTTTACCGTTCGATCAAAACTGGCCGTATAAATGAACTTTCCGTCGGGCGAGTACGCCACGGCATAGATCGGCTTGGTATGTCCCTCCAGAAGTCGAATCTGGGCGGGAGCCGTCCCTGGTGCTTGGGCGCAGACGCCACCGGCACTGAGCAGCAACCCGCAAGCGAAGACCAATGCATACCGCACACCGCATTGAACATGGGCCATGAAGACACCTTCCGAACGGCAATGGTTGTCGATTTTCGTAGAACTCAAGAAAGAGTCGCATCCACAAGAGTTGATGTCATCTTAACGCACGGAGGTGAGTGTGTCCAAGAGATCGATTCCCGATTGGTTTCTTTGAACTGTTTCGATAAGATATCTTCACACTGCGACCCCGACCCAGGAAGCATCAGGGAGTCGTCCTCAAGTCTGTTCTGACCGGGCGCCGGATTGCCTTGGTCCCGAGATCAGATGCCTCTGAAACGAGACTACTTTGTATGGGCGAGCTGCATCACGAATGTGGAGTCGCTGCGGTCTATCATCTTCCCAATCAGGACATCAGCCCGCTGGCCCCCTCGCAAGGACCGGAACAGGCTTCACGCCTGATTCCGCGCCTGCTGCTGGAGATCCAGAACCGTGGCCAGCTGGCAGCGGGGATGACTTCCTATAATCCCAACCGCAAGCAAATCATTGATACGCACAAAGAAGTGGGGTCAGTGACCGAGGTCTTTCAGCTTAACAAGCAAGGGCCTTTTGAAGCATTAATGCAAGAATACGCTGGTCGGGCGGCTATCGGCCACGTCCGGTACGCGACGTGCGGTCCCGAAGACCGCAGTTACGCTCAGCCTTTCGAACGGCATCACATTGAAAAGCAAAAATGGTTCAGTTTTGCCTTCAATGGCCAGCTTGCCAACTATCTGGATTTGCGAGAAGAGATTCTGGCCCAGCCAAATTTTCATCTGGCGCGAGAAACTGACACCGAAATCCTGATGCACCATATCTGTCAGGAACTGGCGGGTGACCAACGCCCCTCACCCGAAGAAATGCTTGGCCGCCTGGCCCAGAAATTTGATGGCGCCTACAACATCGTCTATCTGAATGCCGTCGGTGAGATGATTGTCGCCCGAGATCCGCTGGGCATCCGCCCCTTGTGTTACGCGATTCAAGGCCCGTTGTTCGCCGCTGCCAGCGAAAGTGTCGCGCTCGACAATCTGGGTTTTGAGAAGTCGAACATTAAAAATCTGCCGCCCGGTCATGCGATCATCATCCAAAACGGAAAGATCCGGCTGGTCCAGTTCACCGAGACCCCCAGACGGGCCCACTGTTTCTTCGAATGGATCTACTTCGCCAACGTCGCCAGCACGCTCGACGACCGCAGTGTCTACCTCAGCCGCAAGCGCTTGGGTGAGGAATTAGCCCGGTTGGAAGATCCACTCACGGTTGAGCAACGCAAAAACACAATCGTGGTGCCGGTGCCAGACACGGCCAAAGCGGCGGCTGACAGCATGGCATTCGAATTAAAAGTTCCCTCCCTGGAAGGTTTGATTCGCAATCGATACGTCGGCCGGACGTTTATTGAAGGCAAAGGCCGGGCGGACAAAGCCCGCATGAAGTACACGCCGTTGCAGGAAGTCCTGGAAGGCAAACGCGTTCTGCTGGTGGAAGACACGATTGTCCGTTCCACGACAATGCGAGCCCTGATTTCGCAACTCCGCAAACGAGGCCTGGCCAAGGAGGTCCACGTCCGAGTCGCCTGCCCCCCCATTCTGGCCCCCTGTTTCTACGGGATCGACATGTCGCGAGTGGACGAACTCTTCGCGACCAAGTTCCTGAGACCAGGCGAACCGATGACCCCGGAAATCGAAGCCGCGATGGCCAAGGAACTGGACGCGGACAGCCTGCGATATCTACCACTCGCATCGATCTCACGCTGCGTCGACATCCCCCGAGACGCCCTCTGCCAGGCATGCCTCGATACAAACTACCCCACGCCAGCGGGACAGAAGTTGTACCAACTGGCATTGGAAGAAGCTGCCAGCGGACGAACTGGGACCGGCCGCACTTACGACGCCGTACCACTGGCTACAGCCGCTCGAATGTGACCTCATGCTGACAGAACACGAAATCCAATTCCGCGTCCGCTACAAAGAAACCGACGCCATGGGCTTTTTGCACCATGCGAATTACGCGGTCTTTTTTGAAATGGGCCGGACAGAACTGCTGCGAGCCCAAGGCGGGAATTACCGCGAAATGGAAGAATCCGGCCTGTTCATGGTCGTCGTCCGTCTCAGTTCTCACTTCCGCAAATCGGCCCGTTATGACGATTTACTGACGCTTAAGACCTGCATCAAGCGAGTTGGCGCCGCGAAACTCGAGCATGAGTATTTCCTGTATCGTGACGGCGTGTTGCTGTGTGAAGGAGCATCGACATTGGCCTGTATTAACAAGGACGGCCAGGTCCAGCCGATTCCGGACTCGTTTCGGGGATAATTGAACGACAGCTTCCGTGTTAACGTTCAAGAACCGCGGGGTGCAGCATCAAAACG
>JAQGHT010000423.1 GCA_028291565.1 Planctomycetaceae bacterium
TGGAGGTCCCGTGGCCAGTGTCTGGCTGAGCCGGCACACGTCGGCATCACAGTGGCGGAACCGCCCCGGAGTCGACCGGGTTCCTGTTCCACGAGACTTTCGAGCAGCCTAGTCCGGAATTTTTGTTCGAAGTTCACCTCGGTCAGGATTGACGAGTTGTTCAATCCGGGCGATCGTCGAAGTATTACGCAAGTCCAGAAAATCGTTCTTGAGCTCCACGATTACGAGCGTGGCCTTGCCGTCCTGGCTTTGTAGCAGTTTTCCAATTTGATTGTCGTTGAAATCACGAATTCGGCTGATAATCGAATCAGGCTCTTTTTGAAACTGCACCAGACGCGGAGTCAATTCCTGTTCGACGAATGATCGGTCCTGATCTGTCAGCGGCCCATCCGCGCGCTCCAGAATCACGACGGCGCTACTCGACAACCTGTCATCAGGAAATGCCTTTTTGAACACTTCCGCAGCTTGTCTGGTCGGCATGTTACGCGGGAAAAATACGGCTTCTCCATCATCGACGATCTCATCCCAGCGCGGGATTGAGGCCGAAAAAACATGCAGGTGATTCAACCAGCCTGCAACCACGCCATTCGCAAGGACGCCCAGCAGCAGCCATGCGCACAAGAAAAACTTCCAGTTCCGAACAATACGCGTCGCCAAAAATTGAAACATGATGGAAGTTCCCAAAGCTGGAATTCGGGATTCAGACACCCCGAACGTTCAGAGTTTTCGTGGGTTGCCGGTGAACGATCTGCGTCGCTGAAGTGGTGAGACTTCGGACGAACGTCGTGACCATGCATTCGAAAGACAAAAACTGAAAATTTGAAGAACCGACCCCGCCGACGAAAGGTTTCAATTAAGGCGCCATTAGTGCGCACAAATTGCCCTGGCTCTGCCCAGTTTCATCAAAGCACACGGAATGCCAATGCCGACGAAATTCGTCGTTGACGAGGAACTTCCGGTGGGCCGGTCTAAATTTCCGCCCAAACCCAAACAATAACCTGACAATGTCATTCTCGATACGCTTCATGAGCGTCCAGACCGGCGGAATAGCGATCACGAATGCCCACAACCGGGCTCGCTTGAAATTGGGGTGTTGCGATTTGCCATATTTCTTGCAAATCGTACCGAAAAAAAACAGTGGGCTTACCCCCACCGAGCTCGCCTGGTCGTTTGGCAGCCTCTAAGTCGATCGTTCTTTCGCTACGGCAGATATTCTTGGACATAGATGAGTAGTCCAAGTTCCGCAAGTTCTTCCGTGAGGTCGAACCGAGAGTCATTCCCGAGAGTTTGGGCGACTTCGGCGATGATGAGCTGCGCGAACTGCATTCGCGCTCGACTGAGTTGCTTGCGGAATGCCGCCGCGTTGATGGGGCGCTGCGTTTGAAGTGTGGCTTGCATGGCAAGTTGCTCCGAGGATTCCTCGGGATGGTCAACTGATAATCGAAGCACGGTGAAATAGAGGCTGGCCGGCGCGGTCCGTTCGTGAGCTTCCAGATATCGCCAGGCCTTTTCCAGAATCACTCGCTGCCACTCGCGTGTCCAGGTATCGTCGGCGTCCCTGGTGGCGAGTGCTTCGAACACCACAGGGTCCACGGGCTGGGGGTACTTGCGACGAAGTAATGAAATCGCCGTATTGCGGACCGAGACCTTCAGGTAGTCGCGAAAACGCCCGCGATCTGGGGCGGCGCGATCGAGACCTCGTTTTAGAAACGTCGCCAGAAACTCCTGACAGGCCTCTTCGGCAGCATGCCCGTCACCCAGCAGGGCGATGAGATAGGCGCGAATCGCCTGACTGTAGAGCATCACGAACCGCAGGGGGTCGCCAATTTGCGACCACCGCGTTGTGATCTGATCGAGTGCGAGAATCGTGCTCATAAACCGGTCAGCTTCCTGCCAGGTTGCGTCAGATTCCAGAAGCGGATACTCGAATCGTAGCCACAGGAAATCAACATCGAATTGTCGGCCGTAAACACGAGCCCCGAGATAACGTTGCCTCCATGTCCATCCAGATTCGCGCCGATTTGACTCCCGCGTTTGACGTTCCAGAAGCGAATACCGTCCGTACTGCCTGTCGCAAGGCAAGCTCCATCCTGCGTGAATGCCAATGACATGATTTCGCGACGGTGCTCTTCGGGCAGCACTTGTTGGGCGCCAGTTTTCACGTTCCATAATACCGCTCTTGGGCGTCCTCCCGCCGCAAGCAGTTGGCTGTCAGGTGAAAACGCCACGCAGTGTCCAATTCCTTCCTGCTCACCCTGAAGTGGAGGCAAGTGGAATTCCTGCGACTTGATTCCCGTGAAACCATCACACAATAGTACAATCCCATCGGTACCCGCCGAGGCGATATGTTCGCCGGTTCCAGAAAAGATCACGCACCGGACCGATTTCGAGTAGCCTTGGTGGACCTGCCGTTTAGACGCCACCAGCGGCGGGCTGGAACCCAGGATCAAATCATGTAGCTCAACTCGCCCTCCTCCGCTCCATTCAAACACGCTGACTGCCAGACGCCGCCCGTCAGGTGAAACGTCTATTGATTCCGGGGATCCATCGCTAAACGTCATTAACGTAGTGACCACATGTGTTCGGCGATCATAGGTGATCACCTTGCTGTTGCAGGCCAGCAATACAATGTGATCTGATGGAAAAGCGACACAGTTGAAGCCAGAATAAGGCGTCTCATCCGTGTACATATCGATGACGTCGCGGCGCTCGATGTCAAACAACGTTAAGCGCCCTTGATGTTTTTCGCCCTCACTGATTCCCCAGGCCAACGTCCGGTGATCAGGACAGAAGCGTATTCGCATCAATTCCATCAATCCGTTCGTTTTGACACTGCCATCCTGGCCAATTCCCCAGGCTCGTTCGATTTGCATTCCGATAGGGGCCAATGCAGGCGGAGGCGAAATTGCCTTCACTTCTGGTTGCAAGTCCAACTCGGCAACCAGATCCCCTCCTGGAATTGACCGTGTCCGCGGCTGACGATTTATCACCAGTAAGACAGTGAACAGCGCCAGCAGGCTAACTGCAATCAGAATTGCCGGCATGATTCTGGCAGATGAGTTTTGTCGACTGAACCCAGTGCGAATTGATTGTGGGGTGATAGCCGCTGGTGAATCGTCCAATGTGCTGATTTCTGCCCTGCTGTCACTTGTAGCAGAAACAGTCGAATCCTTTTCGAGTGGCACCTGTTGGAATTCGGCACCACCGACGTCCCGAGTCGCCAGCAATGAACGCAATTCGACGAGCAGATTTTCGACAGATCGAAATCGGTCGCGAGGTTCCTTGGCCATTGCTCGAGCGATAATCGCACTGCACGCGATTGGCAAAGTACTATCCCATTGTTGTGGGTCAGGCGGTGCCGCGCTGCAGTGGGCGAAGAGTGTCTGAATGACGCCGTCTCGTTCGTAGGGAAAATGGCCCGTTAACAGGGTGAAGTAAGTCGCGCCAAGAGAATAGATATCCGTTCGCTCGTCGAGCTGTTCGCCCCGGATTTGCTCGGGACTCATGTAGTTGGGGGTACCAGCCACCTGTCCGTCCAGGGTGACGTTTGTGGTGAATTGCAAAGAGCGTGAAAGGCCGAAATCAGCGAGTTTGGCCCACGGCCGATACGCCAAGTTCTCGACCACCGGCGCCGAGCCCGATTGTGGGACCGTGTTTGCCGAAGTCGATTCTGGCCGGCCAGCATCGGCAAGCATGATATTCGCGGGCTTAATATCCCGATGAATCATTCCCGCGGCATGTGCCGCCGACAGGCCTTGGCAGACTTCCACCGCGATACGTGTCGCTCGTGGCCAGGAAAATGGTCCATTTTTCCGAATCGCCGCGTGCGCGCTCGTGCCGTGAATCAGTTCCATGGCGATGTACAGCCCGGACGGATCCTCACCAGCGTCATAAACGGCAACTGCGTTGGGATGATTCAGCCTCGCGGCGGCGCGAGCTTCCGCCAGCAGACGTGACCGGGCTGATGCGTCCGCTCGATCGAGTGGCAGCAATTTCACGGCCACTCGCCGCTCCAGAATCAGATCTTCACCTTCGTAGACAATCCCCGCCCCGCCGTGACTCAGTTCACGAATGAGCTTGTACTTGCCGAGGTTGATTGGCAAATCCCGCCTGTTTTTGGCGTCATTGCCCGAAGCTTCATCGAGGTTGTGCAACATGGCCCGCTTAATCAAGGAATCACTTTCGGATTCCAGCCGAATGGTAAGAATCCTCACAATAATTACTGTCGGAATCAATAATTACTGTCGGAATCAATGGTCATGACGTTTCTGCGAATCTTGTCATTAGGAGCGAAAGGGCACTTCAAAAATGACGAATGGCAAGTGACAAATGACCGCTTCCTAAGTTAAGTCGATATCTGCGACAGTCATTCATGCGCCGGTTCTCATCGAGATCTCTCTGAATACGTCACTTCAGAGAGACAGAGTAACAAATCCCGCAAATCTCAATCCCCCAGCGGCATACTGTTTTGCGGCAAAACGCAGCAGTGAAATGTAGCATTTTGCTGCATTGTTTCATTTCGCCTTAGCCAAATCAATCCGTAGCTCGTTGATTGTCGCGCTCGTCCTAGCTCAACGGTTTGTCAATCTGGAACGCCTCCGATCACGAGTTAGCATCGAATTTCCCTGGGTTTTCGCAACATGAAGACTGACGTTTTGTGCTTTTTCCCGTCGGCTGCTTCCCGCTTGCAGAGAGTCTGAGGATGGTGGAGCTTTTCTTAGGTAAGCGATCTCGTCGGCGTTCTGGAGATGCAAATCGCTTGCCGTCGTCACGCGCGATGCAATTTACCCTGTTTAAACCCCATGTTTCCGTAACTGGCAACGGCACGCCAGATGAATTGCGTTTGACCCCGGTTGCGCTCGTTATTTTTTCGGGAGAAGGCTTGGCTCAACGGAGCGTGTTCATCTTCGGTTCTCGTTGGTGAATTGCGACGGACCTGCGAGTGATCGGCGAAAAGTTTCCGAATCTGGTCACAAGTCGAGAACTGCTGCGTATTGCGGTTGGCGACATGTGAAACCAGACCATTTACGGCACGGCAGAACGATCGCCATTCATGGTTGTGGTTTTCACCGGCATTCGGTTCACACACCCAGTTTCATACGCTCTCCGGAAAGAATTCCCATGCTCCGCACCCTTCGTGGTTGGCTGTTTCACACAAACAAACGCAGTGTTCGTCGATCCAGCAGACCTCTGTCGGGAATTATGCCACGGATTGAACATCTGGAACACCGAGAACTTCTCACGACCTACAGCGTGGGCTTTGGTGAGGCCTATTCGACAATTGGCAGTGTGCCCTGGAACGATCTGACGGCTGGGGACACAGTTCTCATTCATTGGCGTAGTCCGGCTCAAGGAGGCGACTATCACGAGAAAATCAACATCGCTGGCCAGGGAACGGCAGATGCCCCCATCACAGTTCAGGGGGTGGCAGGTCCGCATGGCGAGTTACCGGTCATTAACGGAGCCAACGCGACGACAGGCGCAGACGATACGACCGCCTACCTGGGGCACCAGGCAAGGGGTTTGATTACGTTTACTCGGAGCGATAGCAACACCCAGGATTTCGATTTCTACAAACCGCTGTACATCACAATCGACGGCCTGGAAGTGGAAAACGCCAATCCACAGTACACGTTCACGAATAGCGTCGGGGTGGTGACGCCTTATTCTCAGAATGCGGCTGGAATTTATATCGAGCGCGGCTCAAACATCACGATTCGCAATTGTGACATTCACAATTCTGGCAACGGTTTCTTCGCCGGTTCCAATGACTATGCCGGAAATGGAGGTGATGGCGGAATGATTCGTGACGTGTTGTTCGAATACAACTATGTCCACGACAACGGAACGCCCGGTGGTTACTCTGAGCACAACATCTATACTGAAGGAGTCAATTTCACGTTTCAGTACAATCACCTGGGACCGTTGACTCCAACATCAGGCGGAGCGAATCTGAAAGACCGATCTGCGGGAACAATCATCCGTTACAACTACATTGACGGCGGCGCGCACCTGCTGGATCTGGTGCATGCGCAGGAAAGCGCTTCGATCACGACTCAACTGCCGAGCTATCGCGAGACCTATGTTTACGGCAACGTGCTGCAGAGTGGAGTCGGGCCGACTGGATCAATGGTCCATTACGGTGGCGATGATCTGGGAAATACGCAAGATTTCCGCAAAGGGACGCTCTATTTCTACAACAACACGGTCATCATTCAAAACAACCAATCAGGGCCAAACGGAGTCTATCAATCGGTCGTGTTCCAGCTCGCGACAAATGACGAGTCCGCCGACATCCGCGACAATGTGTTTTATCGTTCAGCAGCACCAGGAGCGCCCGCCGGGACCACGCCGACGCAACTGACGTTTGCGGCGAACGGAGAGAATGGTGGCCACTATATCATGGGCGTAAACTGGGTCAGTCCCGGTTGGTCTGCCTGGTACAACGATCAGCCCCCGACAGGGGGGATTTTCGACGGAGCCGAGAATTTTTTGACCAACGCCGCCAATGACCCGGGTTTCGTCAATCTGGCAAATTACGATTTACGTCCCGCACCCGGATCAGTTCTTATCGATGCGGGCCAGGCTCTGGCTCCTGCTGCGCTGGTAGCTAACCCCGTGACAAATCAGTACGTCGCCAATCAACAGGGTGAACCTCGACAGGTTATTGGTGCGGCGGCTGATCTCGGTGCATTCGAAGCGGGGGGAATCGTCGTGCCCGCACCAGGCAGCCTGCAATTCAATAGCTCCAGCTACAGCGTGAACGAAGGGGCCGGGACCGTGACCATCACGGTCAACCGGATCAACGGAAGTGCCGGTCCAGTCTCGGTGCAGTATTCAGCCACGTCTGGCACGGCGACCGCTGGAGCTGACTTCACTGCCGTTTCCGGGACGTTGTCCTGGGCGGACGGAGACGTGGGCAGCAAGACAATCACTCTTCCAATTCTGGAAGACAGCCTGGTTGAAGGGAACGAGGCATTGACGTTGAACCTCAATAATGCCACCGGAGGGGCAAGTCTGGGAACACCAGCGACCACGACCGTGACAATCGTTGACAATGACGTGGTGGCAGTCCCCGGTAACTTGCAATTCGGCAACTCCGCCGCAAGTGTCAACGAGGGTGCCGGAACGGTGACAATTACGGTCAATCGTGTGAATGGAAGCGACGGCGCCGTAACCGTCCATTACGCCACGGCAGCTGGAACAGCGACGACAGGTTCCGATTTTACGGCGGCTTCGGGTACCCTGTCCTGGGCTGCGGGTGACACGAGTAGCAAGACGATCGTCGTTCCAATTCTCAATGACACGCTCGTTGAAAACAGTGAGACTTTTACGGTGGCCCTCAGCAGCCCGACAGGCGGCGCGACACTTGGAACGCCTGCGACATCGACCGTCACGATCGTCGATAACGATGTCGCTTCGGCCCGAGGCAAGTTCCAGTTTGACAGTTCCAGTTATAGCGTCAATGAGGGTGCGGGCAATGTGACGATAATCGTTAAGCGTGTTGACGGAAGTGACGGTCCAGTGACCGTAAAGTACGGCATGACATCCGGGACGGCCACTGCGGGTTCTGATTTCACTTCACTCACTGGTACGTTGTCCTGGGCGGCGGGCGATGCGAGCAGCAAGACGATTGTGATTCCAATCGTTGATGATACAACGGTGGAAGGAAGTGAGAACTTCTCGGTGACCCTGAGCAATGCGTCGGGCGGCGCGACGCTGGGGACGCCG
Organism: Planctomycetaceae bacterium; assembly: GCA_028291565.1. GTDB lineage: Bacteria > Planctomycetota > Planctomycetia > Planctomycetales > Planctomycetaceae > JAKFVC01. The sequence goes on from JAQGHT010000423.1 coordinate 7,732, forward strand.
GCGACAACAACGGTGACGATTGTCGACAATGATGTTGCCCAGCCCAAAGGCCAATTGCAGTTTTCCGCGGCGAATTACTCGGTGAGTGAAGGAGACGGTACAGTCTCCATCACAGTGACTCGGACGAATGGTAGCGCCGGCTCGGTTTCGGTGCAATATCGCACCTTCGACATGTCGACCAACCCGAATCCGGCGTGGGGAGAAGGGGATTATCACTCCACATCCGGCAAGCTGACGTTTGCGGCTGGCGAAACGAGTAAGACGTTTACGGTTCGCATCATTGATGATACTCAAGTTGAGTCGAACGAAGTCTTCGGAGTTCAGCTTCTCAGTCCCACGGGCGGCGCGACCTTGGGGGCGACCAGCAGTTCGGTCGTCACGATTATCGAAAACGACACTGGGATTCAGTTTTCTCAACCGACATTTAATGTTGTCGAAGGGACGACATTTGCGACGATCAGTGTCACCCGCACCGGCAATTTGACCGGCATTTCTTCTGTCAAGTATCAGACTCACGAGGAAACCGCCTATGCCGGCCAGGACTTCATTGCGACCCAGGGAGTTCTCGTCTTCGCCGCCGGCGAGCAGACCAGGACATTCCAGATTCAAATCATTGACGACAACAAAGTGGAAGCGATTGAACAATTGGCGCTCGAGTTGAGTCAACCTGTGGGAGCCGTTCTTGGAGGACAAATCTGGTCCCGCCTGTACATCACGGATAACGACACCGCGACACAGGCGAAAACGTCGAGGAGATAAAGCACTGGCGAATCTTGCAAGGCCGCATTCTTGAGATTCCGACACAAGGCAGATACTGGTATGTTAGACGCTGGCAGTTTAAGCTGCATGCGGCTATTAATGTGATATTCCAGGTGAGCTTGGTGGAGCAAGCCTGCGGAATCCGTTCCCGAAGATTCCGCGGGTTTATGCCATCTGGCTCATTGCCTGTTTCTGGGAAAACGTCTCACCCCCAATCACTTCAAGAATTTGCGAAAGGATTGTCTTCCCCGGACAATCCTGTGAAAAAGGCAGCCCTTCATGGTCTCGTGGAAATCCTTGTCCTTGACTTTGTGTTTGTTGGGCGTCGTTTGCGCCACAGTTGCTTTCGGGGACGAGCCCGCGAAAACACACTGGAAGTACGCGCCAGAATTGATGCGTCCCTTCTGGGAAGGTGACCAGGTCGAGGGCGAGTCTGTGCTGTTCATCAAAGATCCCAAATCCGCAGAAGCGAAAGCGGTAGTGCTCTTTCCGATCTTGAAAGTTCAGGCCATTCGCAATTCCGCAGGAACCGTCACCTACGAAGAAGGGCGTGACTATCTCGTCAAGCCAGACTCGCGTGAGATCGTTTTGCCTGCAGGCTCACGTATTGTCTCACGCACGCCAGATGAGTTGCGGCGTCCTGCGAAGTCCCAGCAGTACCGCTTGACGCACCGCGACGGAAATGGTGAAATCCTGTTCGGAGCGAAACTGGAATATCACGAGATGCAAACTTGCGTTACGTACACTCACGCGCCGAATCTCTGGAAATCGACCGTGCCGACATTCGACTCGAAAGCGCTGCCTCGGACCGTCCAAAGGTTGCAACAGCAGGAACCGCTGTCCATTGTCGTGCTTGGTGATAGTATCTCGACCGGAGCGAATGCTTCGGGCCTGTTCGATACAGCTCCCTATCAGCCTGCCTATCCGGAACTGTTGCGAACGCACTTGGAAGCTCACTTCAAGAGTCAGGTGGAGCTAACAAACCTTTCTGTGGGCGGAACCGACACGAATTGGGGAGTGACACAAGTTGAAAAACTAGTGGAGCTGAAACCCAACCTGGTCATCCTGGCATTCGGGATGAATGATTCTTCAGGGCGTCCGGCGAAGGACTACCAGGCGAATACGGAAAAGATCATCGCCAAGATTCGCGAGAAACTTCCCGAAGTGGAATTTATTCTTGTCGCGACAATGCTCGGAAATCCCGATTGGGCCACACTCAAACAGGAACTCTTTCCGCAATACCGCGATGCGTTGGCCAGCCTCCGCGGCCCCGGTATCGCATTGGCCGACATGACGTCGGTCTGGGCTGGTTTTCTGAGTCTTAAACATGACTGGGATCAAACGGGGAACGGTGTCAACCATCCGAACGACTTCGGACATCGCGTCTATGCCCAGGTGCTCGCTTCACTATTAATTCCGCACGCTGGTAAATAAGAAGAAAACGCAAGCTGCGGTCTGGCCACGACCGGTGGCGGCCCCCTTTACAAAGTCTAGCGCGGCTTACTTGGCAAACTCCTCCATCAAAGGTTCCAGTAACTCGGATTGCCGCAGGATATTTGCCGCAGACGATATCGCGTCCGGCACACTTTGGCTGGTATCAATGACCGTCATGGTTCGTGCCGTTGGTTTGCCGGCTGGGTCCCATTTACTAGCGGCCGCTTTGTACACATCCCAGTTCGCATCGGAGACATCACCCGTTCGCTCGTCGAGACGTCGCTGGATCAGCCGCGGATCAGCCTGGCAATTCAAAAAGAGCCCCGGAAGTGCCAGACGTGCTGCCGCGTCCAGAAACCGACGACGATATTGCTCACGGCAAAATGTACCGTCGACAATTACACGCGCGCCACGTTGTAAGAGTTCCACTGCTCGCCGCAAACATTCTGAATAGGTGCGCTCTGTCCAGTCCTGCGAGTAGATGTCATCTCGCTTGTTCCGATCGCTCGAGGGTTCGGTGGAAATCCCGGCCAATTCCTTGCGCACAACGTCGGTCCGAATAACGGAAAAGCCCGCGATCTCCGCCAAGCCGCGAGCCAGCGTCGATTTCCCCGTCCCTTGCAGACCTCCCACTAGAACCAGGCAAGGCCGGCGCGACGGCACTTCTAACTCGGTCAGTGTTAACAGCCAATGTGCGCGTGCACTCACGATCGCATTTGATCGTTCGGACTCAGGAATCTCATCTTCGACAGATTCAAGCGTCGAAACTTTCGCTCGGACAGCGGCCCGGTACGCGACGTAAAATGACAGAAGTTGCCGGCCTTCCGAATCGTCCGTCACCAAGAAATATTCGTTCGCCTGAACTTGAGCCAGGTCGGACCGCCCTTCAAACTTCAGGTCCATAATCAGAAAGGCGATATCGGAAACGGGGTCGGCATAGCGAAACCCATCATTGAATTCGATGCAGTCAACGATGCAGAGATCGGCTGGCGGAGTACATTCGGGAAAGTAGTACACATGATCGAGACGCAGATCCCCGTGGGTATCTCGAGGGACCCCTCGCGCGGCCCGTTGCTCAATGAGATCTCGATGCTCTTCAAGTCGCTGACGTGTCAATTCCGCGATCCGCGTCTGCACCGTCCTTTCGCTTGCCGGGCTGCCGTTCGCCTGCTGAGAATTCAAGTTCTCCAAAACATTGCGAGCTACTGCCTCATACTTGGCAAACTCAGCGATCTGGGAACTGCAGGCTGCCCCCGCGTGAAATGTCGCGAGCCGCCGACCGAGAACTTTGAACAAGTCCGCCCCGACATCGTCTTGTAACAGCTGGTGTTTTAAGGTGGCGTTTTCCGGCAATCGACGCATCTGCACCGCCCATTCGACAGGTTCCCCCCCTCCGCCTACGTGAATCCGGCCTTCCCGCTGCACGATGGGTACGACTCCCAGATAAACTCCCGGCGCGAGTCGCTGGTTCAGCTCCACTTCGCGGCAGCAATCGAAATGACGCTTCTCCAACGAGCTGAAATCGAGAAACGAAAACTTCACCGGCTTTCGAATCTTGAAGGCGAATTCTTCAGTCAGAAAAACAACTGAAATATGAGTCTGCCGCAATTCCACATTCTGAACCCCTGCGGGATAAGCTGCGGGATCGGACAAACCAGATATCAGTGACGTGAGTTCCATTACGAGTTCCATTATTCCGGTCTACTGAGAACACCAAGTCGACTCATCCTCCGTCCAAAACGTGTCGCACTTTCCTTACCAGAGTCAGCGGGGAATACGGTTTTTGAAGGAAGGCAACTTTTTCCTGTAGCAGACCGCGACGCAATACATCGTCGTCTGTATAGCCGCTGGAGAACAAGACCCGCAATTCCGGGAAACAAACTTGCAGCCTGTCTGCCAATTCCGGTCCTCCCATGCCAGGCATGATGACGTCGGTCAGCAGCAAATCAATTTTTCCCGGATGTTTTTCAATCAGGCGCAAAGCCGAGTTACCGTTATCCGCAGCCAATACTTGATAACCTTTCGTTCGCAAGACTTGGACGGCCAGAATACGGACATCGTCTTCGTCTTCCACTAAGAGAATCGTCTCGGTTCCCCGATCAGCTCTTGCCGGGTTCGTCTCGTTGGATGCGTCGCGTGGTTCATTCACTGCGGGAAAGTAAAGTTTGAATGCGGTGCCACGATCCGGCTCACTTTCGACTTCCACATGGCCGCCACTCTGCTTCACGATTCCCAGGACCACGGCCAGTCCTAAACCGGTCCCCTTGCCCACTTCCTTGGTTGTAAAAAAGGGCTCGAAAATTCGTGCCTTCACATCGTCGGTCATACCACTGCCGGTGTCGGTCATTGAGAGTAAGACATAGCGACCAGGTTGGACTTCGGATCGAGCGCGCGCATAGTCATGATCCAATT
>JAQGHT010000461.1 GCA_028291565.1 Planctomycetaceae bacterium
GCTCCTGGAGTCTGGATTGAAATTCCTCGCGAGGGCAAAGTGCCGTGCCGTGTCGCCGCGATGCCCGGTGTCCCCAGTGAAATGAAGCCGATGTTTCGTGATTCAGTCCTGCCGAAGCTGAGCGATTTATGCGGTTCGGGGACCGTCATTCGCTCCGCGCGCGTCAATTGCTTCGGATTGGGCGAATCACATGCTGAAGAGTTGCTCGGTGATTTGACCGCGCGCAACCGCGATCCAGAAGTGGGCATCACGGTCCATGAGGGAACCATCACGTTGCGGATAGAAGCCCACGGCGCGACCGGTGCCGAATGCGATGCCAAAATCGCTTCGACCAAAGCCCTGGCCAGGGAACGCCTCGGCGACTACATCTACGGCGAAGAAGACGAGCAACTGGAGCACATCGTCATACGGCAATTGCAAAAATACAACAAGAAATTACGCACCGCCGAATCATCAACAGGCGGCCTGCTGGCCACCTGGCTGACAAATGTCTCCGGCTACGAAGAGGTTTACCTGGGAGGACAGATCGGTTGCGAAGCCCGCCTGACTGAAGTCCATCGACCGCCACCGGGTACGGACTATATGCTGATCATCGGCGACACAGTCGAAACGATCACCGATCCCGCACTACCGCCGATTCCGAAAATCCGCGTGACCCTGCAGGGACTTGGCGTCGCGAAAAGCGCAGAAGTTCAGGGACTGAGCGACCCCACGATCTTGAAAAGCCGCGCCGCGAAAACAGCGTTGGATCTTCTGAGGAGGGAATTGAAGTAGCCTAGCCGTTCGGATCATCGATCAGCTGTTGCAATCGCGAAGCAGGTTCGGGAATCAAGCGCGGCAACCACGTCGCGTCAATCAAACCCACACTGAGAAAATCGAGCAAATGGACCTGATCCTTACGTCGATAGGAATTCAGTTTCATCCGCACCAGCGCGTCGAGTGAAAGGACGGCAAAATCCTCAGCGGGAACCACATCACTGACATCTGCTGAGGCTGTCGGGTAGCCTGGACTCACCTTCTCGCCGGCATAAATCAAGTGCACTGCATCTCGCGGACTGCCGTTCGCACCGTCGATGAAGCAATCGACATCCCGGATTCGATGATACTCAAATCCGACGGCTTCTAAAGCTGCTTTCACAGCTTGAAAGTCTGATCGACGAACCAGAATATCAACGTCCTGAGTGTTTCGGACGGCGGCACGATCAACGCGAGCAACCCACGCCGCGACAGCGTTTCCTCCGGCGACTGCATATGGCACACCTGCCTCACTCAATGCACCGGCAGCGCGACGAACTCGCTCTCGAACAGCTTCCACAGCCTCGATTACCCTTCTCCAGGAGAATTCATGCAGCTCAACGGACATTCGCTACTCCGCGCGGATCGGCTCAAATTCGCTCATTGCGTGAGGCAGAACAAATTGATTTTCCCCGACCTAGCCCAAATAATGCAAGTCGATCAAGGCGACGCGGTCTCATAAATGCATGAATTCAGTTCAGTTTGATCTAACAAAAAGGCTCGGTAAGCCAACGCCACCGGGCCCACCCCGGTGGGTCCGCGGCCTTTGCACTACTCTTCTTTCAGTTTTTACCGGAGACCTGTTCCCACTCTTTCGCTGTGACTCATGAAAAGCAGGCGCTGAAAGCTCTTTCTCTATTAGCGTTAATTAGCGGAAATTAGTGTTCCCAATTTGAATTCCCTTTCCTGCAGTCTGTCGCCTGCCATTCGAGGATTCTGAATTTGGACTACCAATCTCGTTCGATCCCCACAGATTCAACCGTAAATCAGGATGCGGCAGGGCGCAATTCTACTTCAGTGCTCAGTAATAAATTTGGACTGGTACGTCAGCGTTTCAAATAAAAGTGCCCCATTGCGGGGGCACCCGAGCACTATTGATTTCGACATTTTGAATTAGAAATCACCACCACCGGTATCTCCCCCACCGAAATCACCGCCGCCGCCGAAGTCACCGCCACCGGTATCTCCGCCGCCGTAATCACCACCTCCAAAATCGGCTCCGCCAGAATCACCACCGCTGCTGCCTGAATCGTCGGAGTAGCCGCCACCACCTGTCAAATTGTGGTCACCGGAATTGCTCCAGTCTGATCCGTGAGCGGAATTGTGAGAACCGAACATACTGTTGTAGATCCAGTTCCCGGCGACAGCTCCCGCCAGGCCGCCCATCATGTTGCTCATGAACCCGCCACCGCCGCCACCCCCATAGCCTCCACCGTAACCGGGTTGTGGATAACCGCCGCCGTAACCAGGACCGGGGCCAGGACCTTGTACCCCGCCACCCGCGGCAGTCCGCGTCAATCCCACGATCACTCGGAAGACCAACCAGACCACTACGGCCAAAATCACCCAGGTCCAGACACTCCAACCGCCCATGCCATTATTTACCTGCATGGGCCCCATTGGCGCCGCTTGGTGAATCGGATCTTGGTGCTCGGCCTGATGACCCAAGTGTTGAACGGGACGGGGATGATAGCCTCCTTGTGAGGCGGCCTTGGCAGGTTTTAGTTCCGGCCCGACAGTCCCCAGATAACCCACAGCCGCCTGCAAACCCTCGTCGTACTTCTTCATCTTGAAATTCTCGAGGAACTTTTCCACCAACTTCGAATCTTTGCTTGATTCGAAACCGCGTGCTTTCAGCGCCTTCGAGACATGATATTCGACGTGTCCTGGACTCTTGTTGATCAAGACGAAAAGACCTTTCGCCTTGGTCGCTTCGGCTCGATCATTGACCCACTTGCTATAGAATTTGGGCCGTTCCGATTCGGGCAACTTGCCGAATTCCTCTAACTTGTCCGCGGGAATCGTGGCATGCGTTTCGATTTGAACTGGTAAATTGTCTCGTTTTTCAATTTGATTCAGACTCTCGGTCGCGCTTTTCACGGCGGCAGCAGAGAATAAGCCCGCATCATCTGTAATTTCGCTCGCTTGAACGACGACTGCGCTCCAACCGACCAACCAGCTGGCGGCGACCAGCACCGCAGTGCGCCAGAAATGTCGTGTCGCCATGTGTTTCATCCTTTTCACTTTCCATCGAGTAACTGCACTCCTGCCAAGCCGCCACGTCGGCTGCTGTCACAGAA
>JAQGHT010000464.1 GCA_028291565.1 Planctomycetaceae bacterium
CATCGATGATATTGTACTGACTCGACTGGAAAAGCTGCGACTGGCCCCCTCGCCGATCGTCAATGATTCCGAATTCCTGCGTCGAGCGTATCTCGACACGATCGGTACATTGCCCAAGCCCGATGAAGTTCGCACTTTCCTGGCTGACGCCTCACCCGAAAAACGGGACAAGGTCATCGAAAGTCTGTTAGCACGGCCGGAATTCGTCGATTACTGGACCTACAAATGGTCAGATATGCTGTTGATCAACGGTCAAAAACTACGACCGCCCGCGGTGAAGTCCTATTATGAATGGATCCACAAGCAAGTTGCCGCGAACACTCCCTGGGACGAATTCGTACGCTTGATCGTTACCGCTCAGGGTAGCAGTGTGGAAAACGGGGCCACGAATTTCTATGCCTTGCATCAGGATCCTGAAGAAATGGCCGAGAACACCAGCCAGGCGTTTCTCGGCTTGTCGATTGGTTGTGCGAAATGCCACAACCATCCACTGGAGAAATGGACAAATAGCCAGTATTACTCGTTTGCGAATCTATTTGCTCGAGTGAAAGCCAAGGGCTGGGGCGGCGATTTTCGCAGTGGTGATGGTGTGCGGACGTTGTACGTGGCGTCGAAAGGGGATTTGATTCAACCGCTGACGGGTAAACCTCAACCGCCGACTCCATTGGACGGCCAGCCGCTCGCCTTCGATGCAGAAGAGGATCGGCGGATTGCCTTGGCGAACTGGTTGACGTCGGCCGAGAATCCCTATTTCAGTCGATCGATTGCCAATCGAATCTGGGCCAACTTCTTCAATGTCGGCATCATCGAACCCGTTGATGACTTACGGATTTCCAACCCGGCGACAAACGAAGAACTGCTCAGCGCCACGGCCAGATACCTGGTCGATCACAAATACGATCTCAAGCCGCTGATGCGAGTCATTCTGCAGTCGAAGACATATCAGCGCAGCAGCATTGCCTTGCCCGAGAATAAGGACGAGAAACGCTTCTATTCGCGGTATTATCCCAAACGCATGATGGCCGAAGTGTTACTTGATGCGATCAGCCAGGTGAGTGATGTGCCCACCGATTTCACAGAGATCGGATTTCCCGGCAACGACAAGGCCAAGACCGACGCCTATCCGAAAGGAACTCGCGCCATTCAGCTGCATGATTCAGCGGTCGCTTCCTATTTTCTGAAGGCCTTTGGACGCAATTCCCGTGAAATCACTTGTGAATGCGAGCGGAGCGAAGAACCGAGCATGGTTCAGGTGCTGCATATCTCGAATGGCGACACAATCAATCAGAAACTGAAGGTGAAAGACAATCGCCTTGGTAAGTTGTTGACTGCCAGTCAGACGGATGACCAGATTGTGGAAGAAGTTTTCCTGCAGGCGCTGTCGCGATTTCCCACGGCGGAGGAAAAGACCCGGATCCAGGCGGTGCTGGCCGAATCGCCAGGGACCGATCGCCGAGAGGTTTTGGAAGACGTCATCTGGGGCATCATGAGCAGCCGCGAGTTTTTATTTAATCATTAGTGGGGCCTAAGCGGATTTCTCGATAATCGCAGCCCCCACCGAGCTCGCCTCGGTGGTTACTGGGCTTTTGTGCTACGTCGACGAGAATCAATACAACTCGTAGTGCAAAAGCCCGCATCCACCGAGACAAGCTCGGTGGGGTTTGTACTCAAACGCGACAACGATTCAAGCGACAAGAGACGAGGTCCAATAGATGCGATTCGCCGCTCTCTCAATCCTAACTATTTTTACTTTCGCCCAGTCATTGTCTGCCGCGGAGCCTGCGCCGGACTATGACCAGCATGTGGCCCCAATATTGAAAAAGTATTGTGCGGGCTGTCATAATCCGACTGAATTAGACGGCGAGTTCTCGCTTGAATCCTTCTCCGACCTCCAAAAGGGTGGATCCCACGGGGCCGCGATTCTGGCTGGAGATAGCAAGTCGAGCCGATTGATTCGCGTCCTCACAGGGCAGGCGAAACCTGCCATGCCGCCCAAAGATAACCCGGCCCCTTCGGTGGCGGAAATTGCGCTCTTGAAGGCTTGGATTGATGCTGGAGCCGTTGGCCCCAAAGGCAGTGTTCCGACGATCCCACAGTTAGTCGTTCCCAAAATCACCGCCGCCAAACAGTCGCAACGAATCACGTCAGTCGCCTGGTCTCCAGATGGGAAACTGTTGGCAGTCGCACAGTCTGGCAAGGTCGAATTACGTCACCCGGACAGTCTGCAAGTGATCGGCGAAATCGGCGGGCAGCCGGGGAAAATTACCTCGGTCAAGTTCTCAGCGGATGGCAAACTCCTGTTGATTGCTTCCGGCGTGACTGGGCTCTACGGCCAGGCCACGCTGTGGAACATTGCGGAAAATAAGGCGGCGCAAGTTCTGAAAGGGCATCGTGATCTGTTATATGCCGCCGTCTTGACACGGGATGGAAAGATCCTCGCCACAGGCAGCTATGATCGCCAGATCATCCTCTGGAATGCAGAGACGGGCGAGCAGGTTCGCACACTAAAGGGCCACAATGACGCGATCTACGACCTGGCGTTCAATCCGGCGGGAACCGTGCTGGCCAGTGCGAGTGGTGACCAGACCGTCAAACTGTGGCAAGTTTCCACAGGAATCAGGCTGGATACCCTCAGTCAACCTCTCAAAGAACAATATTGCGTGACGTTCAGCCCGGACGGTCAGTTTGTCGTGGCAGGTGGAGTTGACAACCGCATCCGCGTCTGGAAATTGATGTCGGACTCGGTCCCGCAAATCAACCCGATTCTGTATTCGCGATTTGCCCACGAGGGACCGTTGGTGCAGTTGGCGTTCTCTAATGACGGTAAACAGCTGGCATCGGTTTCGGAAGACCGCACGGTCAAATTATGGGACACGATGCAGTTCAATGAGACTTTCGCTTACGATAAATTTGAAGACGTAGTCATGGCGTTCGCCTGGAGTCCTTCGAATGACAAGTTTGTCGTCGGGCTGAATGGTACGTTGACGATGCTGCCGGTGAAATCGGTCGCGAATGTGCACGCGAAAGTTGTCTTGAGCAATTCCGCCGGGCAATCGCTGGATGCTCCGATGCATCAAATCGCCGAGCAGGAAGGTAATAATACTCCGGCCGACGCCAAGCTTATTCCACTCCCCGCGACGATTACCGGTGCAATCCACGCAACGGGTTCGAACGAGAGATCGGATCCCGATTTGTACCGCTTCGAAGCGAAGGCTGGTCAGCAATGGGTCTTTGAAATCAAAGCGTCGCGGGACAAATCATCCCTTGATTCAAAGTTGGAAATCCTGGATGGGAACGGCAAGCCTATTATTCGAAAGCTGATGCAGGCGGTTCGCGATTCGTACATCACGTTCCGTGGCATCGACTCCAACACTCGAGACTGCCGCGTACACAACTGGGAAGAGATGAAGTTGAATGAGTACCTGTTCATGGGTGGCGAGGTTGTGAAGTTGTATCTTGCTCCGCGCGGACCGGATTCTGGTTTTGGATTCTATCCCCACGACGGATCGCGCCGGGGATATTTTGATACCACACCAATGTCCCACGCCGTCAATGAGCCCTGCTATTCTGTCGTGCCCGTAGAACCGGGTGACGTGATCGTTCCCAATGGTCTGCCAGTCTTTCCGCTGTATTATGAAAACGACGACGACGGCTTGCGCCAGTGGGGCAGTGATTCGCGTCTGAATTTCACGGCGCCGGCGGACGGGCAATATCTGGTTCGAGTCACCGATGTGCGTGGGTTCCACGGCGAGAATTTCAAGTACACTCTGACCGTTCGGCCCTCCCGTCCAGGTTTTGAAGTGACTTTGAATGGCGCCGCGCCCTCGATCAACCTGGGAAGTGGGAAAGAGTTTTCCGTTACCGCGAATCGACTGGATGAATTTGACGGTGAAATTCGCGTTGATATCAAGAACTTACCTGCGGGCTTCGGCGTGACGACGCCATTGATCATCCCTGCCGGCCACAATATCGCGCGTGGAACTCTCAATTCGTTGCTATCGGCGAAAGCTCCAACCGCTGAGCAGAGCAAGGCGATTGAAGTGAGCGCGACTGCACTGGTCAATGACCAGGCAGTGACGAAGCCAGTGAACAATTTCGGAGAGATTAAACTCGCGGACAAGCCGAAGATTTTCGTCCAGGTGCTGCCAATGGAAACTCCGGCTGCGCCCACGACACCGGACCCCAATGCGATTCCGACTCCATATGAGATCACGATTCAACCCGGCCAGACCATGACCGCTCGCGTCCGGATCGAGCGGAATGGATATGAAGGCCGGGTGCAGTTTGAAGCGATCAATCAGAACCTGCCACACGGCGTGATCATTGATAATGTCGGCTTGAACGGCTTGATGATCGTGGAAGGAACGAACGAACGCGTCTTTTTCCTGACGGCTGCCAATTGGGTCCCAGATCAGACGCGGACATTCCACCTGAAGTCGCAGGAAGAAGGAAATCAAACGTCCTGGCCGGTCATTTTTCATGTGAAGAAACGACCGTGAATTCGCTCCGCATCCAACGTTGGCGAGCGTCCGGCGTAAGCCGGATGGTAATCTTGGGCTCAAGAATGCGACGACTAGACAACGATAACGACGCAACTTCAAAACTTGCGTATTGGCATGCGAATCATTCCCGTTCGGTTACGCCGTGAAGGATTTTAGCGTGGCGAATTCCGCGTAGCTGAAATCGTGAGATTTCGGACGGAACACGTCGATCGACCCGAATTCTCACGAATTCGGCCACGAAAGCCCTCACCCCGTTGCCCGTTCGGGCAACTGGAGATTCACGAGCGGCAATACGGCATTCAGGCTTCCTGAACGAAACCCTTCCAGGTCGATGGTCACAAATTTGAACCCCAGAGAATGCAGATGAGCGACCACCTGGGTTTTGATCGCT
>JAQGHT010000487.1 GCA_028291565.1 Planctomycetaceae bacterium
CCCCGTAAGATTGAACCCCGTAAGATTGAACCCCGTAAGATTGAACCCCGTAAGATTGAACCCCGTAAGATTGAACCAGGGAAAGGCAGGCCTGAAATCCACGTTAACTCTGAGGAATCGGCGGCAATGCCGGACGCCGCGAATGGCCGGCTCGGGATAGCAGGTAGATCAACAGCAGACCTCCAGCGAGCAGGCTGACGCCCCACACGGGTCGATAGAAGATCCAACCAATGGCGATCGTGATCAACGCACACGCCAGGGCGATCAGGAACGCGAAGGCTCCCATGCCGTACTCCAGGAGATCGCCCAGGAATGGAAGCACACTTCCAAACACTGACAGCGGCTTAAACAGCAGCATCAGACCGAAGAACATCAGACCGAAGCCAACGATTCGCAGAACCCAGGTCAAGAAATTGTTTTCCTGTGTCAATTCGCCGAACAACTGCTCCTTCGTATGAGTTCCGCTGCGTAATTCGAACAGCGTTCGATCGCCGCGCGTCTTATAAGGAGCGAACGTGTTCCCCGTTTGAACGCCCATCAACGTGCAATCAACCGGAGGGACTTTTTCAAATGAGACCTTAACGTCTCCGATTGCCGGGGTCCCCGGCGATTCCCCTCGATAGAATTCACCGGCCACGACTTTCAGTTTTTCGCGTTGTTCAGCAGGGACTTTTTCCAGATCCTTGTCGGTCACAGAGACTGGTTCCGTCTGATTCAATGAACCGATCAGATCGTGCGGGACTTCAAAAACACCGACTGTGACTTTGTCCGCCTGTTTGGAAAAGTCCGGGAATGGTTTTTGAGTTGGATTCGTGTGTTCTTCAGGATGTTTGAAACGCGAAGAATCGTTGAGATCCTTGTCCCAGTCCTGGGAATAGGAATAGGTGGTTTCCGTCACTTCGCTGCCGCCGAGCTTCTTGACCTTCTTCGATTCCTTCTTCTCGACCCACTGATACATTGCGACCTTTCGCGCCAGTCGAATGGCATGTTCCGCGGAAAGCCCAAACAGAGGATCCTGCAGGGTTTCGTCCGTCGTCGCCTGACTATTGGTGAAGACGAGTTTTCCTTCCTGATTCGGATCGACTTTGGCGGAATCGACCTCCACAGCGAGACTCTGTCCTTCATCCAGGTCTTGCGCCCGATGGACGGCCCGGCCTTCATTCCAAATGATGACAGGGAAGGCGACACCAAACAAAATGACACCGAAGATCATGCCAAAGAACGCACCGGCCAGTCTGGAAAACCAGGATTCCGAAGAAACTTCCCTGAAACTGTCATTCATTGCGGACTCCTCGACGAAGTTGTTGACCGTGGGACAAAAGGGCAGTGGAGTGTGGACAAAAGAGCAAGTACCGAATGAACGCAGTCGGATTTTCACAGAAATCGGCCGATTGCTCAAGCGTATTCAGCGAATAGCACGGACGGGGGATTACAGCCGACATGTCAATTATCTGGAAATTCGAGACCGTTCTCCAATCCCTTGCAGTCATTGATTCGGATCGTTTCGGATAGATGATGAACCACAGATGACGCAGATTTCGCAGATGAGAAACAAATAGCAATTGTTGATTCATTGTTCATCTTGGCGGCTCGATACTGTTACGGCTCGTATTAAAATCATCTGCGAAATCTGCGAAATCTGCGTCATCTGTGGATGATCACCATGTTGAATGAGCAGTTGCCAAGAATCGGATGTCAGGATCCTCAGTAGACGTTCGGCGAAAAGTGACAAACTTCGGCCCGAACACAAGCCTATCGCTTCCCAAAGATCTCGGCGCGATTGTCGTCCGTCAGCAATGGGGCCTGCAGCCGGCGCGGCTGGCCGATGTCTTTGAATAGCAGGTCACCGTTACCGAGCAGTTTTTCAGCTCCCGCTTCGTTCAAGAGCATTTGAGATTCCAGTCTCTTCCCCATCTTGAGTCCTACCCGCGCTGGGATATTCGAATCCAGAGGACCCTTGATCGTGTCGCGGCTGGGCTCTTGCGTCGCTAGAATCAAGTGAATGCCAGCGGCTCGAGCTTTGGCGCCCAGGCGGCAGATTTGCTCTTCAATTCCTTTGCGTTCTTCGCGATTGCGGCTGATCAAATCGCGGTATTCATCGCAGACGCAGACGATCCGCGGCAAGGCAGTTTCCGACTTCGCAGCCATCTGGGCGAACGAATCGGCCCCGTCGGACAAGCGATAGCGACGGTCCATTTCTTCAGACAATTCAACCAGGATCTCGACCGTCGAATGCTCATCCGGAAAGACGATCGGACGCCAGAGAAACGGCGAGCTCTGCAAGGCATGGAATGCATTGCGTTTCGGATCAATAATCAGTAATCGCAAGGTCTCCGGAGTATTCGTCGCCATCAGTCCCGCAATGGCGAGTCGTAGCCATTCACTTTTGCCGCTGCCAGTCGTTCCGGCGACGAGCAAATGTGAATGTTCGGGTTTGGCGAGATCGGCGCAAATGAGCGTTCCGGATAAATCGATACCGACGGGAATCAGTGATCCGCCCTGGGACTCATTCAGGCCTGGCAGCTGTGCCCGGATCGCATCGAAGTAAACCTTCTGTTGATCGGGACGCTGCACGTCGATCACTAATTGGCCATCGTCGCGCTTGATAAAAGGCTCGGCCTTCAATTTGAGATGGATCTGTAACTCTGGGGCCAGTTTTTCGACAGCGCTCACTTTGGTGCCGCGCCCCAACACGATGGGGAATCGCAAGAACGCTGCACCTACGACGATCGCTTGTTCGTCCAGTGAAACGTTGACTTTGTACTCGGCCAACGTCTTGATGATGTTTTTCCCGAGATTTCGATGAGCGTCCGTCGGTACTCCTGCTTCACGCACTCGACTATCCGCGATTCGGGATGCTGCAGGCTTGGCCGGGTTCAGGACATCGATCTCGGTCGCGGACTGGGGCACCTGAGCCTGAAGCGGAATGACTTTGGCCAATGCCCCAATCAATTCAATCAGGCGTTGTTTTGCGGTCGCCAATTCCGCAGCGGAAAAGAACCGCTCATGACGTTCCGGATGAAAGCTGACCAGCGAGAGCACCCCCTCGTGCACCGGCTGGGTCGCCCCAAATGCGAGCTGGTCCTGCTGTGTCATGGCTTGCGTCGAAAGCATGAGGTGATACAAGCACGCCTGTCCCAAATCGGCGGCTGGCGATGTTTTCCCCAATTTGAATTCCACGGCACACCAGCGTCCGGTTTCCGCAAGCCGCACGATGGCATCAGCAATGCCCACGAGTTGCACGCTGTCGTTCCAACCAGGTTCGCGCAGCAGGCATGTCAGTGACTCCTCAGAATTGATACAGTCCGTCAACATCTGCCACGGAGCGCGCAGCGGCACGTGGCTGGCCGGACGCTGTGGCCGCAGGCTCCAGGTCAATTCTGCCAGCCAATGGCAGGCGGCCTGAATAGCATCCCAAAAGGCCAGCACCTCGGCAGTCATTTCATGCAAGCTCGCCTGCTGTCGTGTCAGCTGTGG
>JAQGHT010000492.1 GCA_028291565.1 Planctomycetaceae bacterium
CGGCTATTTCAATGTTCAGCCCACCGCGGTCCTGGGAATGCTGGGAGGCTTCCTGACTCCCGCAATGCTCTGGCCCGACCAGGACCCGTTGTGGACTTTGTTCCCCTATCTCCTGATGCTGGACCTTGGGGTTCTGATCGTTGCCGGAGTGCGGCGTTGGGCGGGACTCGAAATCCTGGCCTTCTGCGGAACACTCGTCATCTGGCTGAGCTGGCATCGCGCGTTCTATCACGAAGAGCAAATGACAGCGACCGCCGGTTTCATGACGGCCTTCCTGGTCCTGTTCGCCTTGCTGAGTGTCTGGCACAATGTGATCCGGAAACGAACAGCGCTGGCAGGTGACTTCTTCCTGATTCTTATCACCCCCATCGCTTATTTCGCGGCATTGTACACTTTGACCTATGAACGACTGCCGCAGTGGCAAGGTGAATTTTCGCTTGGCCTGATGTTGTTCTACGCGTTATTGGCTGCGCTAGCCGCGGTCTGGCATCCCGCCGGACTATCGGTCATCGCGGCACTTGCCGGACTGGCTTCGACGTTCCTGATTTTAGCGGCACCATTGGAACTTACGGGACACTGGGTCACGATCTGTTGGATCGCGCAGGCCGTGCTGCTGGTTGAACTGGGTCTCTATTTCCGCGAAAGAAGCCTCACGTGGACCGGGCTGGGACTGTTAGCGAAAGTCCAGGGCATCCTGCTGATCTATTTCCTGGGAACTCTGGCCGATCCGGTGAACTTTCAGACTGCGTTCGTCAGAATTCAACTGCACCTGATCGGTCGTCCGGAAACGCCCATCGATTCGGGCGATAGCTGGTGGGCGTTGATCAACGGACGGTCCCTCAGTTACCTCGCAGATGTCATCGGGTTTGCCGTCCTGGCGTGGGAGTTGGGCCGACGGAGAAAAGATCCAGCCTTGATCGAGTCCCTCTTGCCACCACACCGGGCTTGTCAATTATGGCTCAATGTCACCATCCCACTCGTCGCGCTGGCGATGATTGTTCTGGAGACCTATGCCTGGGGAGCCGTCTGGCACTGGGACAGCGCAACGATCGTGAGCGCCTGGACCATCTGGACCGCCCTGTTCGCCACCAGCCTGATTCTCTGGAGCCGCGCGTTCCTGTCAGCCGGCATCGAAGTTGTCGGTTGGCTGTTGTTCCTGTTACTGGTTCTGTTCGTGGGTTTCGACACGTTCGACGCCCTGCTCGTCGCAACCCTGGGCGAGCAGATCCCGCAATATCGACTGGATGCTCTGTGGCTGATAAACGCTCGCGGTATCAGCTTCTTGACGGTGATCATCGCCGGAGGCCTGGTTTCGCTGATCTATCAGATTTTCCCGCCACGTCAGAC
Organism: Planctomycetaceae bacterium; assembly: GCA_028291565.1. GTDB lineage: Bacteria > Planctomycetota > Planctomycetia > Planctomycetales > Planctomycetaceae > JAKFVC01. The sequence goes on from JAQGHT010000492.1 coordinate 1,348, forward strand.
GCAACCGAATGAAACCACAGGTCGAGTCACTTCCCGGCAATTGACTCAACTCTTCGCCACCTGCGCGTTCGCTTTGGCAGTGGGCCTCTTCCTGCTGGAAACCCGCGTCTGGGGCGCCAATCGCGGCTGGCTGGCATCGACAACAATCAGTGCCTGCGCATCGGGAACTGCGTTTTTTCTCATCGCGGCGACTCTGTGGCGCATTGTGTTTCGTCTGGAGTGGGTTGATCGCAGCGTGCAGGGCACATTCGTGGTCGTCAATACGCTATTAATTGCGAACACGTTGATCACTCTCGCAACGACGCGACCTGGTCTGCCTGAAACTGGCGGAGAGGAAGTCGTCTGGTGGTTGCTAAACCCACGGGGAATTGGCTATTTGATTTCCCTTGCTGGCTGTGCGATCACCGCCCTCCTGTATTGGCGGCAGGAACTCAGGTCAGACGTTAAACGTGGTAGCGCGTGGACGCTATCCCAAATAATTGGCGTGGATGCGTATCTGATCGGCATCGTGGTGTTCCTGTTAGAAACTTGGGTCTGGAGCGCCAATCATAGCTGGCATACTTCGACCATGTTGAGTGCCTGGGCCATTGGCATCACCTTCTTCCTGATCGGCGCAACGTTCTGGCGTTTGACATTTCGAGTGGCGTGGATCGATCGAATTGTGCAAGCCACATTCGTATTGCTCAATACTCTATTGATCGTGAATACACTGGTCTCCGCCGAATCCGTACGTCCTGGTCTGCTCGAAACTGTCGAGACCGGGGGGGCCTGGTGGTTGCTCAATTTCCGCGGTATCAGCTATTTGATTTCCCTCATCGGCTGCGCGATGACGGCCCTCCTGTATTGGCGGCAGGAACTCAGGTCAGACGCTAAACGTGGTTGCGTTTGGACGCTGTCCCAAACGATTGGCGTGGATGCATACTTGATCGGCATCGCGGTGCTCCTGTTAGAAACTTGGATTTGGGGTGCCAACCACAGTTGGCTCGCTTCGACCATGCTGAGTGCCTGGGCAACTGGCATCACCTTGTTCCTGGTCGGCGCGACACTTTGGCGCTGCGCTTTTCGAGTGGCCTGGGTGGACGGAATCGTGCAGGCCACATTTGGCGCAGTGAGCATCCTGTTGCTTTTCAACATATTCGCCACTCTCGATTCCATTCGCCCAGACCGGTCAGAAGCCGCGTTGAAAACAGCTGCGTGGATGTTCAATCCGCACGGCCTGGGCTTTTTAGTCTCGGCCATCGGATGTGCAATAACGGCCCGTTTGTATTGGCGTACTCAACACGACGACCACCTGAAATCCGCAGACGATTGGACGTTTTCGCACACATTGGGCGTCGGTGGCTATCTCATCGGCATGATCATGTTCATGCTCGAGACTTGGGTCTGGGGCGCTCCGCACGGCTGGCTGCAGGGAACTTTGATCAGCAGCAATGCCGTCTGGATTTCCCTGTTCGCGATCGGCCTGGTCGCCTGGTCCGCGTATTTCCGGACTGCGGAATTCGACAAGCTGGTCGCAGCCGTTTTTCTGGCTCTGCTGGCGATCTTGTTTTTCATCTTCGCCGGAACGCTCGCCAGTTTCTCAGGGCACTACTCCGTAAATCAAAGGGAATTTCGAAGCGGCGTCGAAATGTGGATTTGGAATCCGCGCTGTATCAGTTTCCTGGCTGCCATCGCCGCCGCCACAATTTCCGGCTGGCTCTACCGTCGACTTGATCGCAAGCTGGTAATTCATGATGATGGACAAACTCCAGATTTCTCAACAACGATTGACGTGAGCAACCTGTTCGGAATCGCGGTTTTCCTCGCTGGAGTGATCATGTTTTCACTCGAGGTTTACGTCCAGGGAACATCCAGGGAATGGCAGACCGCCACCAGCCTGGCCGTCACTTTGGTCTGGACACTCTATGCCACACTCGCACTGATCGCAGGCATCTACGCCAGATCCGGCTGGCTGCGAATACTTTCGCTGAGTTTGTTCGTACTGACGGTGGTTAAGGTGTTTCTATTCGACGTCTGGCATCTGGAAACGGTGATCCGTGTCTTCGCATTCATTTCGTTAGGCGTGGCCCTCCTATTAGTCTCATTCCTTTACCGCCGATTCCGAGATCGTATCCGATCCTGGATCGCTCCGGTCAGTTAGGCGCTGTAGCAAGACAAGTTGATCAATTTCGAGGCAACAATGCATGCGGAAATGCCAGCAGATTGATTACATTACGAATATATTTTCGCTCGCGATCGCGCGTCACTCGGGAAAACAGGGGAAGTTGGAACGCTAATCTGCACTAATTAACGCTAATAAAGACAAGGAAAGTCGCAATTGTGTTGCCTGACGACACTTGCGGAATGGAATCCTAATTAGCGTAAATTAGCGGTAATTAATGTCCAAAAACGAATGAACGTCTCTCGATCACGGAATAGTCAAAGCAATACAACTTGGTCAACTTATTTCGTGACAACGCCTTAACGGATGCGCGCAATTTTCCTTTGAACATGGATCGTTTGCACCACTGACCCAGATTGCGCTGCATTGTCCGACAACTTGATGTTCACCTGGTAATTGATATTCGCGCCGTTCTTCGAGGCGCCAAAGGTCATTTCCCGTAACGCCGATTGAATTTCGCCGGCCGTCGTTATCGCATCTAAAGTGACCGTTGTGACACGTTTGGCGCCATCTTGCTTCCGATTGACCGTGCCGAGAACATTCAATGACGTATCGTCCAGAACGTAGTTCAGTAACCTGGCTTTCTGGAGGGAATTTACGACCACCTGAAGTGTCCCTCCCCCCACGCGCGATCCTGTGACCGTCAATCCAGGCGCGACGTTGAGTGGTGCCCATTTGCGAACGAATGACATCGCTCCGACAATGAGGCTGGAGATCTCTGTGACGACATCGAATTCCCGGGTCAAAGTCGCCGCAGTATTGCCATGCCCGGTCAAATCGGTCACCACGCCTGCTGGTAAAGTGACTGTTACCGGCGCTTCGCTTCCGGGGATCAAATCAAACGCGTAGCTGGCCCCGTGCCCCTGAAAATGAGTGATCGTCCCATTCTGAACTACCAGACTTGCGGAAGTGAATGACGTGACCGATTCGTTAAATGTCACAGTCACTGGAATCGATGTCTGACTGGTCACGGCCGGACTGCTGGAGCCAAGCGCGACCTTCAGTGGAGAAGGCTCGGGAAGATTTTCATACCAGGCAAGCTGATTTCCGAATTTGGAGGCCGACACGACATCCAGGCGACCATCCCCGTTGACATCCGCGGCGATGACCCCGTAAGTTTCAACGTCGGTCGTCGTAATCGTATGTTGGGGCCATGACTGGCCTCCCGTGTTTTCGAACCACGCAATCGTGCTATTTCCACGCGACGAAGCGAGGATGTCCATGTCGCCGTCGCCATCCATGTCCGCCACAAAAACGGCGACGGCGTTCTTCGCCGCCGCAGTGATCACGTGCTTGACAAAACCTCCGTGACCGTCGTTCTGGTACCACGCAATCGTGTTATCATAAAACGAAGCGCAGACGACGTCTGGATGACCGTCCCCATCAATGTCTGCTACGTACATGCCTCTGGCTCCGTCGGCAGTCGTCGTGATAATGTTTTTGGTAAAACCCTGGTGACCATCATTCTCGAACCAGGCAATCGTATTGTCCCAAAACCCCGCGTAGACGATGTCAAGGTCCCCATCCCCGTCGATATCCGCCGCGAACACGGAACACGGGACATTGGCGGACGTCGTGATATTGTGCCAGGTAAAGCTCTGGCTTCCATTGTTCTCGTACCAGGCGACGGTTCCGTCTCCTTTTGAAGCCGAAATGAGGTCCAGATCGCCATCACCGTCAACATCCGCGACAAACACACTCGAGACTTCTTTCGCGGACGTCGTGATCACATGCGGCGTAAAATTCTGGTGGCCGTCGTTCTGATACCAGGTGATCGTATTGTTTCCGAGCGATGACGCGACGACATCCAGAAAGCCATCTCCATTGACGTCCGCCGCGATCACACAAGTCGCTTGAGTCGCGTGTGTCGCGATGATATGCCGTGTGAAATTCTCGTGACCGTCGTTCTCATACCACGCGATGGTGTCGTCGCCATTGAAGGATGCGGAAAGGAGATCCAGGTCAACATCTCGATCCATGTCCGCCGCCGCGGTAAACGAGATCGAGCCTGTCGTAGTGATCGGGATTGCGACTCCGAACTGGCCAGATGGATAGATCGGCGGCGACATTGTGAATTGGCAATCCAGGTCTGCGTGAACGACAAGCCCCTGCCCGCCGCCTGGCCCAGCCAGCGAATTCAGCCGAAACCTGGCCTCAGTCGTTCCCGGCGCCGCCCAGCTGGGAACATCCACGATTAAGACGTTGACTCCCTCCTGAGCAAGAATACTGGTCGCCACATGCTCTGACGCCCCACCCAGGTTCCCATCGCCATTCCAGTCGATCCAGGCGTCGAGAACCGTTCCTGGCGTCACATTCGACACATCCACCGAAATGGGGACCCCCAGTTGTCCGACCCGAATTGTGTCTGGAAAGGAAGCACTGTCAAATTTGACGGTTGTCGCGTCGGACGGTGCCAACGCCGAGGTCTCGGAATTGACAACTCCTGCTTGCAAAGCCGCGACAGAACCACTTGACGACGAGGCTGTCAAAGCGGGAATGCCAGCAGATACGGTCAACACGACGCGTTCTTCCAGACACTCCACAAGTGCTCTTACGCACCAATTGCTGGAGACTTTTCGAAGTGAAGAGGGGCGCGAATTCGCAATGGCCCGAAGAAACAGGAAATCCCGCGGCAATCTCCACGGCCTTAACCAACCACGAAAGAGACTCCACAACATGCCTTACAACCTTCGTCAGATTGAGTCAAAAAGAGGATGATTGTCACGCCAGTCCGAGATGTCGTGGATGCTTGGCAACGATCGGCATCCTGCGTACATCGACGGTCTGATTCACAGCCGTGCCTGCTTGTCCGACATTGTCGGTCAGCTGAATCTTCAGCTGGGCAGAGAAATTCACTCGATATTTTGAAACACTGAAGGTCAACGTCCGCAAAGCGGCTTGAATCTGATCCGCAGTCGTCCCGGAACTCAGCGTTACAATGCTGACCTGCCGGCCCGCATTTCGCGTCGTAACCAAAGTCCCAAGAGCATTCAATGGTTGATTATCAAAAACATAGGTTAGGAGTTTGCTGGTCTTGCTGGAATTCATGACAACGGCAAGTGTCCCACCACCAACTCGAGAACCCTCTACCGTCAAATCCGGCATCACATTGACCGGAGTTCCGTTGCGAATGTAGGTCGCGGTTCCGCCATTCAAGCTGGTGACCGGCGGGATCAGGTCAAATTCGCGAGTCAACAAAACCGCAGTATTGCCATATCCCGCCCCATCGGTAACTGCGCCCGCTGGAAGCGAGACTGTGACTGTTGATTCACTGGTGGGAATCAAATCAAAAGAGTAACTCGATCCGCTTCCCGTGAAGTTGCTGACGCTTCCGTTCTGGACGATTAAACTTTGCGCCGTAAAATCGCTGACCGGCTCGTTGAAATTCACCGTCACGGGGATGGGATTTTGATTTGTCACCGCAGGACTGGCAGAGGCGAGTACTACCGTAAGCGGGAACGGATTGGCAACGTTTTGATACCAGGCAATGCGATTACCAAATTGTGAGGCGGTGACAACATCAAGGCGGCCATCCCCGTTCACATCCGCGGCAATGACGCCGTGCGCCCCGATGTCCTTGGTGCTGATCGTGTGCTGGGGCCAGAATTGCCCACCCGTGTTTTCGTACCAGGCAACTGTGTTGCTGCCTCGCGAAGTGGCGAGAACATCCAGATCCCCATCCCCATCCATGTCGGCCACGAAAACGGCGACGGCATTGGTCGCGGTTGAAGTGATGATATTTTTAACAAAACCCCCGTGTCCGTCATTTTGATACCAGGCGATCGTATTGTCATAAAATGAACTGGTCACCACGTCCTGGTGACCGTCGCCATCCACGTCCGCGACAAATACGTACCTCGCGCCATTGGCTGTCGTCGAAATGATATGCCTGGTGAATCCCTGGTGGCCATCATTCTCGTACCAGGCAATGGTATCGTCATAAAACGATGCGGAGACAATGTCGAGAAATCCATCGCCATTCATGTCCGCAGCGAACACAGAACAGGCCAGATTGGCCGTCGTCGAGATGACATGCTTGGCAAAACCCGGGCTGCCTTGATTCTCATACCAGGCGACCGTACTGTCTGCTTTCGACGCCGAGACAATATCCGGGTCACCATCTCCATCCACGTCCGCCACGAAAAAGCCGTCAATCGCCATCGCGGAAGTTGTGACGACGTGCAGCGTAAAATTCTGATGGCCATCATTCTGGTACCAGGTGACCGCATTGTCACCCAGCGACGAGGCGACGACATCCATGTACCCGTCTCCATTAATGTCCGCCGCAATGACATATGTCGCCTTTGTGACCATGGCGGAGATAATATGCTTGGTAAAATTCTGGTGTCCGTCATTCTCGTACCAGGCAATCGTGTTGTCATTATAGGAAGCAGACAAGAGATCCAGATCGCCGTCACCATCCATGTCCGCGGCATCAATTGTGAAGGCGCCAAGCGCCGTTGAATTGATGGGGTTAGCCGGTCCAAATTGACCCGACGGGTAGTTCGGTGGAACAACTGTGAGCGGACAGTTCCGGGTTTCTCTGGTAGCAGTACTCCCCTCCACACCCACTCCGCCCGACACGCTCAATTGAAACCGGCCCAAGATCACTCCGGGCGGCACCCAACTTGGAACATCCACCTTCAGCGTATTCGTACCGTCTTCGACGGAGAAGCCCGTCGCGACATGCTCGGCCGCTCCGCCGAAGTTACCATCCCCATTCCAGTCGATCCAGGCATCGAGGCGTGTTCCCTGAGGGGCATCTGACACGACTACCGATATTGGGACGTTCAGTTGTCCGACCTGCACGATGTCTGGAACGGTAATGCCATTCGAGTCAAACACTGGCTTGCCGGATGGAGTTCCAGCAGGGTCTAAATTTTGATCGCCGGCGGACCCCACTGCGACAATGGCAGCGAAATTCTCCGAGGGACTTGATGCGAGCAAACTGCTGAAATCTGACGCCAGCAACGTACGATTTTCCAGAACCTGAAAACTTTCCAGTCCGTAAACACGCGGACGCGAGCGAAAACTCTCAAACCAAGTCCACGAAACCATGAGATGCTTCCCGCCTCACTACTGCTCGTCTGAATCCGATATCATCCGTACAAGACACTTCTGCTGCCGCAAGTTTTCACCGGGTCAATCAGAGATTTGTTGCACCGATGTGTTTGTTCTATTGACGCGCAGTAACCGCGAACAAGACGGCGAATTGAGATTGCACAACGATCCAGAATGACCAGACCAGTTGTGGCAATTACAGCGATTAGGTGATAAAAATGGCGAGCAATCGTAAGGATTATGCCGATTTTGCCGAAATGCAGCAACCCAGCACACGCTTTTCCGCTCTCTTGGGTGTGGCAATTATTCCTGGCAAGTCGATCAGCAGCCGGGGACCCGAAGGGTGGGCTGCTGCATCCTGGAAAAGTTTTTACGCGGTTTTTGATGCGCAAAATGAAGCGTCGGAATCAAGGGGGTTTGTATTCATCCCTCCGGGATAAAGATTCGAGCCCTCAATGACACCATTTCAGCGCAACAAAACAACCACCGACTCGTGAAACTCGATTTTTTCAAATTCCCTGCGTTTTATGCACTTGTGCATCTCCCTGAAGGGTGCCCCGCTTCCAGTTCACAGTCATAGATTAACTCGGAACCGGACTCCAGCGCGTTCCGGCTGATTGTGGCGGTAACTTTAAATGGAACGGCCAGAGTCTTGACCGAAGTCCCCGAAGCTCCCGTCCTATCCGTTTTCCAGCACCCATTGCGCAGCGTCACGGGCCAATTGAGCCGTATTGATCAGACTGAGTTTCTCATTGATGCTTCTTCGATGTGTCTCGATGGTCTTGACACTCATATGCAACTGACTGGCGATTTCCGCAGTTGTCAGGCCTGTACCGATCAGTCTGAAGACCTCCAGCTCGCGATCGGACAGGGCATCCACAGCCAGGCGTTCCAGTTTTCCGTGGCCCCCGATCATCCGTCGCGCCAGAAGTTCCGACATGCGATCGCTGAGATAGATCTTTCCGCTGAGGACTTGCCGAATGGCTTTCACAATGGTGAATGTCGCCTCGTGTTTATTGACGTGCCCCAGTGCGCCCGCCTGGAGCGCGCGTTCCGCGTACAGGGTCTCATCATGCAACGAACAGACCACTACTCGAATGGCCTGTCCTGATTCCGCAATCCGCCGAATCAGGTCCAGGCCACGACCACAACTGAGTGAGATATCAACCGTGATCACATGCGGCTTTGTCGCAGCAACCAGCTCGAGCGCTTTCGGCAAATCGTCCGCTTCTCCGCAGATTTCGAAGTCGGGCTGTTTGGAAAGTAAGGACGCCAAACCTTCCCGCACGATCGGGTGATCGTCGACAATCAGAATGCGGGTCCGCGAGTTATTCTTCGCTGGAGTGGATTTTGCCATGATTCCAGTTCTCCGCAAGGCTACACGTGACAAGCGTCCCACCTGTCTTGTTGGGAATAATCGAAAGTGTCGCACCGATCAGCGCCGCACGGTACTGCATGGTCTTCAACCCCATGCCATTTGCCTGTGATGTTGTCGTTGAAAATCCGTGGCCGTCGTCCTGAATCTGCAGCGTGATGTGATTCTTATCCCTGGTCAATGAAATTCGCACTACTTTGGGAGCACCATGTTTCAAAGCATTTGCGGTCGCTTCCTGCGCGATCCGAAACACGTGGATGGCGATTTCGCTATCATCCACGGGAACCGGCTCGTCACATTCAAATTCGCAGTCGACTCCGGAATCACACGTGATTGTTTCCGCCAATTCGGTGAGGGCCGCTCTGAGTCCTTCAGAATCGACTTCGACAGGCAGCAGGCCGATTGATAATTTGCGAATCTGATCGAGTGCGTTCTCGACTCCCCTGGCAATCCGATTCGCCGCTTCGACGTCCACTGGAGAATGCTCCAGCAGGGTTTCCGCCAGACTCCCCGCGAGCATTGCCAGTCCAGTCAGTTTCTGGCCCACGCTGTCATGCAGGTCCTGACTGATTCGGCGTTTCTCCTCGGAGGCGATTCAGAGCCATCCCGGCGAGGGGACGCAAATCCGCGTTCTGTTTCCACTGACGAGTGCTGAAGAACCAGAAGCGCCCGCGGCTCTGAAAAGTTTCCAAGCGTTGAAACAATTCTGTGACAGAATTGCGTCGGAATAGAATTCGCACGCAAAACTTACAGGCCTAGTGAACCACCGTTTCCGGTTAAGTATGCCTGTAGTGATGAACATCGCGTCGCGAATGTGACACTCGCGCTGATTGATGTCGCGCTGTTCTCACCCAGCGAGGGGGTTAATATCTATGTCCTGGCAAGATAGTCCATTTATCGTTATTGCATTCGAATAGCCGACTGGTGCCCATTAACCAAATGGCGACAAACACACGAGCTGAAGCGTCAGCCGCGCGGATCGGCAAGAGTCTTACAGTGGCTCGCCCCCTGTTTTGATTAGAGCGCGATAGTCGAACCAGACATAGTACTATTTCTTGCCGTTTTCACGATAGAGTGGCGTGTTATCCAGTGTCATTATGATGATTTCTTCACCCGTCGCCGTGCTCACATCATGATGCAAACTTACAACATTAACACCGGCGGCATCTAAAACGATCGTTTCGAGAATCGGGCGCCCCATCTCAACCAGCTGGGACCGCACCTGCTTCAGCAAATCTCGGCCTTTGTGCGGTAAATGCGTCTTGACAAGTTGCTGTTCTGCTACTGTCAGGACTCCCTGCAAACGGACTACGAGAATGTCGCCCAGCAAGTGCGTGTGAATATCCTTTGGCCCCCGGCCCATATAATCTTGCTCAAATCGACTCACTCCCGTGCAGACGGCAGCTTCGATTTCTCCCTGCGTTTTCATAACACACTCCAACTCCGCTCTGACTCGATCACGGGCGAAAACACGAGTCGCGACAATCGGTCCGCAAGACAGCAACCAAAGACGACTTGCCTTCCCGCAGTAACTCGATAGGTAACCGACCGATACTTAAGGACGAATCGTCAGATCATTACGTTCCCACGATCCCTGCGGAAGAACGGAGAATTAACGGGCGAAAATCATTATTCTGCGTCAGGATAGGACTGTCGAGAGCAATGTCGACACAAAACCGGCCAGCTAAATGATCCTAAGCCATCACCTTGGAACTACTTTTTTCTTACGCCTGCGAATGCAGAGCAATTGCTGGACCGCGGGCCACTTTGCTATCCTTCCCAAATTTTGCGTTATTTTCTCATTGCCTTTTGGCTAATAGCCGATTACAATGAGGCCAGTCGAGGTGTCATAAAACTTAACGTAGACTCTCGACCTTATCGGACGACTATATAAAGCGCAGGCCGGTTCTCAACCGGAGGGCGCGTTAAAGAGTAAGCCGGCGTGGCGGAATACCCCCCAGGGTGTTCCACCACGCCGGCTTTTTTCGTTGGTTTTCACTGGATTTGCCCGCATAACCCTCAGAGAGCGATTCGATGACCCAGGAAGACTCCGCCGAGGCCAAAGAAATCGCGGAAGTTGTCGCCGCATTTCAGACGCGGGCAACTGGCCACACGCCAACGTCTGTCAAGGTCGTGCTAACCGAAGATACGCTGGTCATCACACTGTTTGATGCGTTGTCGCCCGCGGAAAAAGCGATGGCTCAAAGTGAAGAGGGAGCGGCTCAATTGCAAGAATATCACCACCAACTCTTCGAAGATTCTTCCCAATCGCTCAGGGAAGAGATCAAGCGTATTACGGGAAGGCAAGTTTGCGATTCGACAGCGGAGATTGAACCGACAACCGGGACAATAGTGCACGCCTTCAACAGTGGTACGGTGGTGCAGGTATTTCTTTTGACACCGAGTATTGCAACGCAGACTTGATACGACGAGTTATCGGGCTCGCGCAGTGAAGTCAGATCGATA
>JAQGHT010000504.1 GCA_028291565.1 Planctomycetaceae bacterium
CTCTGTCGATTCGATGAGACGATGAATCTGACTGACGGGACGACACCGTCAGTGGGCAATGCTACGCCCCCCTTGGGAGCTCAAATCATTCACACCGCTCGAGACTTCGACCGGCTCGTCCACGGACCAGACTCGCTCAGCTCGAATGATGCAGCCACTGCCCTGAAAGAGTTGCAATCCGGAATCCACGGCCCCCATTCGGCTGAAGTCCTGGGAGCTCTCGCGCAGATCGTGCTGCGGAAGGAGGACCAGGAATGCAGGAATCGACCGGCTGCCGCGACCCCGCCCAAAACGGCATCTGCGCCGCCGATCACGACTGCTTCGTAAGGTCAGGACGTGGAGAGGGAAAGGCAGATTGATGGGTGCAGAATGACGCAGACAACTGCCGATGATCAGAATATTCGTTGTTCCTTAATCTCATTATTCAGCCCTACAACATTCTGCCTTTTACTTTCGATTACTCCTACCGCCCAATTATCCTGCCAAGTCTTCAAGTGAAAGATCTCACCATTGACGTTCGTCAACCTGCTCGAATTGGGGGCGGTGACGGCCAATTGCGATCAATGGCACTGCGCCCGGTTCAGCAGTGAGACCCTCGCGCAAGATCTCGCCCCTCGCGAATTGTAGCGGTTCTCTCCAATCGCTTTTGCCAGATTCGCCAGACGGTCGAAAACTGCGTACGATGCCTTTTTTCTGACGATTCAGTTATAGTCGTCGCCCATGTGGATTGTCGGACTCACTTTTCCCGGATTACTCGCGTATTTGAATCGCGCGTCGCGCCTCGCCGCAGCTTCGGGAACATGTGCAAGATGTTCATGTTTGAGCGTCGCGATGCCACTGTTTTTGAGTTCCTGGGGCGGGAGTACTCTCAATGAATCGTAGCGTTTCTGTTTTCTTGCTGGCAACGCTTGTTGCCTGTCTGATTTCGACTGTTCCCGCGAAGGCTCAGCCGGCGCCGGAACCCGCCGCGAAACAGATCGCGGAGAAGCTGACCCAACTGCAAGAGCAAGTCAAAAAACTCAAAGCGACTGATCCTGACCTGTACTTGCTGGCGGACGTTGAAGTCTATGGAAAAGCAGCGGACTGGGCGACACGGCATCAGGAGTTTTATACTCCCGAATACGCCGCCCAAGCGTTGAAAGGGCTGGACCGCGGATTGGAAAGAGCTGAAAAGCTGTTGGCAGGATCCAGTCCCTGGGATCAGCAGACCGGTAGTTTGATTCGTGGCTTCTATTCTGCCGTCGATGGCTCCGTTCAGCCCTACGCGGTGAAGCTGCCGCCCGCTTTCGCGGGTAAGGAACTCGATCGTTGGCCATTGCATGTCCACCTCCACGGCCGCGGCGACAAGATGAATGAAGTGAACTTCATTCATCAACACGATGGCAAGGCCGTCAAAGAGGACCAGACCTGGATTCAAATCGACGTGTTTGGCCGCACCAACAATGGCTATCGCTGGGCAGGAGAAACCGACGTTTTTGAAGCCATTCGCGCGGTTCAGAAGCGATACCGGATCGACAATCGCAGGATCGTGCTGCGTGGTTTTTCGATGGGTGGCGCTGGTGCCTGGCACCTGGGCCTGCATTATCCGTCGATGTGGTGCTCAGTCGGTCCTGGGGCCGGGTTCGTGGACACCTATCAGTATCAGAAGATCAAAGAGCCCTTGCCTGCGTACCAGGATTCCACGTTAAAAATCTACGATTCACTGGCCTATGCCATGAACGCGGCCAACCTGCCGGTCTGTACCTATGGCGGTGAATTGGATGAACAACTGGTGGCCAGCACCAGCATGGTCGAAGCCGCAAAAAAACTGGACGTGGACATCAAATTGCTGATCGGCCCCGGGGTCGGGCACAAGTTCGAGCCAAAAACCGAAAAAGAGTTCATGGCTTTCCATATCGAGAAGATGCAACAGGGGCGAGCAACCTATCCCGGTTTGAGAAAAATCCGGTTCATCACCTACACGGCGAAATACAACCACTGCGAGTGGGTTTCGGTTGAGGAGCAACTGTTTCCCTACAAGCCCTCAATCGTCGAGGGTGAGGTCGACTCGGATGGCACGTTACGGATCACCACCCAAAATGTGGCCGTGCTGAAGATTGCTCGCGACGTCGCGGACACAATTCTGATTGATGGCAGTAAGCATCCAGTGACTGGGGCGGCACAGGGTTTACTGCCTTACGTGTACTACCAGTCGACGGGAGAAGGCTGGGCAGTACTCGGCTACGATACGTCATTGGCCTTCAATAAAAACCTGGATTTTCGCAAACGCAAGGATCTGCAAGGTCCAATTGATGATGCCTTCATGCAACCGTTTGTCATCGTCCGCGGGACCGGCAAGCCCTGGTCGGTGGAACATGCCGCCTGGTCGAAGTGGACCATGGATCGGTTCTCCAGCGAGTTCGACAAGTGGATGCGAGGTCATGTGGAAATCATTGACGACGTCGCTGTCACCGACGAAATGATGACCAAGAAGCATCTCATTCTGATTGGCGACCCCGGCTCGAACACGGTACTTGCCAAGCTGCATTCACGTCTGCCGATCAAGTGGACCGAAGCCAAATTGAGCGTCAATGGGCAGGATTACGATTCCAAATCCCATGGTGTCGCGATGATTTATCCCAACCCACTGTCGCCAAGAAAATACGTCGTCATCAATTCGGGCCACACGTTTCACGAGACTCAATTCAAGGCGTCCAACGCGCAGTTGTATCCGCGATTGGGCGACATTGCGGTGTTGAAATTCACGGCTGATGAAAATCTAGTCTTCCAGGAATCGGTCGAATGGGCCGATATATTCAATTCCAGCTTGCGATTGCCCGCGAAGCAAAAGGTTGAAGAGACTAAAGAGACGAAGTAGTGTCGCTCAACACTCCGCGTCGAGATTTGATGCGGAGTCACAATACAATTCATTGAATCAGTGCATTTAATCGCATTGGCAAATTGTCGCGTCAAATTTAAGCGATCCCACGTCTCTATTAACGGTCACGGCATTTGCCATTCTCATGCTGCATTTGCGAGTACCGCAGCCTCGTCCAAAGATCTATTCGGGTTTTCAATCGAACGCGGTAACCTTCTCCATTTGCCAGCTAGTAGCTTTAATTGGCTACGCAGCTTGTTGACCAACGCACGTTTCGGTGGGTTGACCAAAACTTGGACTATGCCTTACCTCGATCGAATTCGAGGCTGGCGATCTTTGGTTTTCAATCTCAGGTTGCGCTTCAAATCGGCGAATGGGGCCATTCGAGAAACCTCAGAATGGGTTCAACATGCAATTGATTCCTCGATTTTTGTTCCTGCTGTTTCTGGAATCGACATTCACGTTCGCGTCAGCAACGCATGCATTCGGAATTCCGCAGTTGCCAACACCTGACAGTGAATTGGCTTCGGCCGATTTGGTAGTTCTCGCGAAATGGGACCCTAAGAATTCGGCATTAACAAACGCTCAAACAATTTCTGAGGTCAAAGAGACAGAGCTCATCGTTACAAAGGTGATTTTCGGTCAAGCGAAACCGGGGCGTCTTCAAATCAAACTTACTCGCCGGATATGGTTTCGTATGAATCCGACTAAAAGCGATGTTTGGAATTGTTGGGATTTGGAATACGAAAATCCAATTGACATAACAAAAGAGCAAATCTGGTTTTTGTTCCGTGCTCCATCAATTACCACTGAATCGAATGCTCTTGTGTGTTTAGATGGGATTCAATCCGCATCATTGGAGACGTATTTCAAAACTCTCCGGTGCGAACCGGGGCGTTTGCCGGACTTGCTCAGGTCGGCAAATCCAGATGTCCGTTCAAGAACATTGACCAATCTGGTCGAGCAGCGAGTCGAGTTAACTCATACGGAGATTTCAGATTGCGCTTTTGATTCAGATCCGCGTGTTCGTCTGACACTAGCCAGATACTTCGAGACCCACGACAGCGCAACAGTCCGAAACACGCTATACCGTTATCTCGAAGATACGGAACTTTCCGTTCGCGCCGCCGCAATTTGTATCCTACTCAGGAAACGTGACGAAATCGACTGTGCGAAGTTGGCGAAGGCTTGCAGCACGATTACTGAGCCATGGAAAGCCATAGATGTTATCAACGTTCTCGACACCTGGAAGAAGCCGGAATTGAATTGCTGCTACCTGGCCTTTTTGGAAAATGATCAGATTGGCGAGTACTCTCCCGGCAGTCTAATTCCTACAACGCCGGCAGTCGCGAGTCGAGCGAGATTGGCGTCGAGAACAGGACTTTGGCTACCATTGAATCGAAACATGGCCGCGAGGATCTTTGACCAACATCGTAATGGTTTATTGCCCTCCAGTTCGGACAAGAATGGCAAATTCAATCCCGAACGCATGCTGCTGGGCAATGCAACGATCACACAAACCGGAATATTGACGGTGCGAGTTCGCAACTGCACGGACAACGATTTAACAATTCCGCGTTTGCCGAGTACGATAATCCTCAGTGATCAGGAAGATTCCTTCATTGCAAATGAACACGTGTTGACTCGAAACGAACTGAAGGCCTCGGACTTTCAGACAATCAAGGCCGGTAATACACTCGAATTCAATTTCGTATTCGAGCAATACAACGGGAATCCGAAACAAGTTGATCTCGTTTACCTGTGGAAAGGAGCCGATTTCGGCTTTAGCGCCTGGCAGGGAACTGTTCGCTTACCGCTTAAACAGGACAACTAAGCTTCGATGGAATCGCTTTCATTACCGTCCTTTTAAACTTCGGCAAGGATGATTGCATGCGGCGCACCGAGCGACCGAAGTCGATGTCGAGAATTGGCTCGATCATGATTTGATCGCCGCTTCACCCTTCCGGCAATTCAGGGGGCAGCGGCCGGTCAAACTCCTGAATAGCATCGCGCAGTTGCTGGATGCCCGGTTCCAACCGCTCGACCATTTGAATGTAGCGTGTTTCTTGCGGAAATTCCTTCGCGAGTCCACGAAAACGGGTTTGGGCTGATTCAAACAGCCGCACCGATTGCGAAAGATCATTTCGGGAGAGCCAAACCTTACCCAAATTCAATTCCGCTTCGGCTGTGGCTTGCAGATAACCTGGAACTTGGGGGTAGTCGCGTGCCAGTTCCGTCAGCAGCTTGATTCCCCGCGTGTCTTCGACAATCGCCGAGTCTTTGTCTCCGAGTTGGTCCAACAACGACCCCAGATTGAGATGCGCTCCGGCTCGCGAATAGCGAGTCTGAGCCCGCAACTTCAGGGAGTTGGGCAAGAGTTCATGTCGCTGCACGACCGACTTGAGCAACTCGGACGCCGCCGCCAGGTTTTTCAGACGGATGAACGCCGTGGATAGATTCATCTGGCTGTCAATCAGTTCGAATTGAATTTCCGCATGCCGTGGATCCTCGACCAGCAATCCCTCCCGCAACTGGACGGCGCGGCTGAAACACTCCGCAGCGGACTGCGGGTCCTTCCGTTGTCCCGCCAAGACTCCCAGATTGTTCCAGATGGTTGCCTGCTGTCGAATATAGTCTGGATCGTCGGGCTCTTGCTTCGCCAATTCCTCAAAGACGGACAGTCCCCGCCGCAATGCGTTATCCGCAAGATCAAGCTTCCCATTGTCCTGCTGGACCAATGCTTCCTGATTATAGATTCCGGCCAGATCTCGACGGTAGATTGTGGCTGCGGGATCACTTTCCGCCAGCGTTTTTAACAGCGATTCGGACTCTGCGTAGGCCTCCAATGCCTGCTGTTTCTGATCCAGTTTTCGCAGGACATCGCCTGCGCTCCTGGCGGCCAGGGCTCGTTCATAGCGACTTGCCGCATCTTCTTCCGGTTGGCGA
>JAQGHT010000522.1 GCA_028291565.1 Planctomycetaceae bacterium
CTGGCCGTTGCAGGCATGGCTGAGGAACAGGTGGCACTGTTCACTGACCGAGTTCGTGCGATTCGAACGAGTCTCCACCAGGTTGTCGTTGGCCAGGACGAAAGCCTCGATCAACTGTTAACGTGTGCGTTGACCGGATCGCACGCGTTGCTGGTTGGAGTTCCTGGACTGGCGAAGACCTTAATGGTCAAGGCTCTGGCGTCGGCATTCGATTGGAAATTCTCTCGCATTCAGTTCACACCAGACTTGATGCCGTCGGACATTACTGGGTATGAACTGCTGGGACGGGGCGATGGGAACGGCAGCCCATCGATGACGTTTCGCCGCGGTCCCGTGTTCGCGAATCTGGTTTTGGCGGACGAAATCAATCGTGCGGCTCCAAAAACACAGTCTGCCATGTTGGAAGCGATGGCGGAAAAACACGTCACGGTGGGTGGCGAAACCTACCCGCTTGAAGATCCCTTTGTTGTCATCGCGACGCAAAATCCGATCGAGCAGGAAGGCACTTATCCCCTGCCCGAGGCCCAACTCGACCGCTTCATGATGGAGATTCGGATTGGGTATCCAACTCCCGCACAGGAAGAAGAAATCGTCCTGAAGACGACTAGCGGAATTCCGAAGTTGCCAGCTCCCGCGTTTGATCGGGCGACGTTTGTCAAGTTGCAACAACTCGTGCTGGCTGTTCCGGTGCCTCAGAATGTCGTGTCGTACGCCGTTCAGCTGTGTGGCTCCAGTCGTCCGGCAGACCCACGAGCCCGGCAGATCGCGAAGGATTATGTGATGTGGGGCGCGGGCCCGCGCGGTGCCCAAAGTCTGGTTCTCGCCGCAAAAGCCCGGGCATTGCTGGAAGGTCGGACTGCCCCCACCACAGGAGATATCCAGGCGCTCGCGATTCCCATTTTGCGACATCGCATCATTATCAACCATCGGGCGGTCGGAGACGGAGTGACCGTCGACCAGGTTGTTCAGAAACTGCTCAACGAAACTTGATTCGCGATGCCAGCGACGTCACACAGCCGATTTCTGGATCTGCGCGCTTTGGCGGCGTTGGAGCAAATGCGTTTTACCACGCGGCATCGCATCGAAGGCGCTTATACCGGCCGACATGCTTCACGCCAGCTGGGTGGTTCCGGAGAATTTGTTGATTATCGGGAATACTCGCCGGGTGAAGATTTGCGGCGGCTCGATTGGAAAGTCTTCGCCAGGACAGGTAAGGCTTATATTCGCCTGTTTCAGGACGAAACTAACCTCGTATGTACGCTGGCGCTCGATAACAGCGGTTCAATGGAATTCGGCGCACGGAGCGAAACGGACCTGACAGGTTCGAAACTCGAATATGCGCAGTTCCTGGCGACGGCTCTTTCACACGTGATCAGCCGCAGTCTGGATCAGGTGGGCCTGGCGGTGCTGACGAACACCCTGACCGAAGTGATTCCACCTGGCGTGACATCCAGTCACATTGCACGTGTTCAGGAGCGGATCGAGAGTTTGAAGACGACTCCGACCGTGAACATGGCCGAGGGCCTGAAACGGCTATTTGAGCAAGGGAGACAACGAGGCGTGCTCTTGTTGATGAGCGACTTCTTGATGGAAGACCTGGAAGACGTTTTCGCGGCGCTGCGATTGTTCCGGCATCGGCAATCCGAAGTGATTATTCTACATCTTGTTCATCCTGCCGAAGAACGCCTGCCTGACGGTTCGGCGTTCTGCTTTCGTGGCCTGGAACAGGAGGGCGAAATCAATTGTTCGCCCACTGAAATCCGCGCTTTATATCAAAAACGTTTTGCCCGGCACCTGGACACCGTCCGAACATTCTCACTTTCGAATGGTTGCGATTATCGACGTATTTCAACCGCCGTACCTTATGTGACGACACTGAGCGGATTTCTTGTGGATCGAACGGGATAGAAGAAATGAACCCCACAGATCAAATTCGCCCACTCGAATTATTCCTTTGATTGCTCAACTATGTTCTACCATCCCTGGGCCATTGTCGCGGGCGCATTTGCAGCGGGGTTACCCGTTTTGGTGCACCTGTTGACGCGCCCTCGGCCGGTCCGCTTCCCTCTGTCGACATTGCGGTTTGTTCTGGAAATTGTGCAGCAGCGACGTGCGCGACATCGACTGCGCGACATTTTGATCCTGACGCTACGAACATTGGCCGTGCTGTTTCTGGCATTGGCAATGGCCCGACCGTTTTGGGGCCGCTCTGATGCGGTCCAGACGGATGAGAACGCGCAACTCATTCGAGTCGTCGTGCTGGATGTCAGTCAGAGTATGGCGGCGGTGGTGCATGGGATCCAGACATTTGAGCGAGCCCGGCCACTGGCGGCTCAACGACTGGAGTACCGGAATGGGATGCGCGTGAATCTGATTCTGGCCGGCGCTCGGTCTCAACCCGTTTTTGAACAGCCATCGACTAACTTCGCGGCGCTGCGGGACGCGTTGACAGGTGCAAAACCACTCCCTCAGGAACTCGATGTCACCCAAGTTCTGCCGCTGGCCGCGGAAATGTTGGCGCAAGGCGACCCGGAGGCGAAACGTGAGCTGATCATCATCAGTGATTTTCAACGCACGAACTGGGCAACGGCCGATTTCTCGGCAGTCTCTGGTGATGTCCAGATCGAGTTAGAATCAGTAGCGTCCGAGGAAGTTCCCACGAATCTGACTGTGTTACGAGTAGCCACTCAGGGACGTCCTGAGCCGGGACGCGAAACGCGGATCGAAGTCGAGATCGGAAACTATTCGCCGAGCCCGCGTACCGTCCGGACTGAAGTCACGTTGGGCGCGACAGTTTTGCAATTGAGTGGCGTGTGCGGTCCCTATTCGAAAGCCACATTGACCGGGGAAGTGCTCATTTCCCAATTGGGCTGGCTGCTGGGTTCAGCGCGATTACTGGACGTGACAGACAGCCTTTCCGAGGACAATGTCCGGTCGTGTGTTGTCTACGTCCGTCCGCCACCGAAGTTTGCCTTGCTTTCTCGGCAGTCAGCAACCGAAAAGCCAGCCTCAAGTTATTTTCTGGAACGGGCATTGGCCCCCTCGCAAGGCGTCAACAGCGCCGGGGATGCGACGACTGGAAAGGATGCGGCTGGCTCGCAGCTGGTCACGCGTCTCAATCCAGCGAACCTTGATTCCGAATTACTGGCCGGAGCCGATCTCATTGTGCTCGATCATCCTGGACGATTATCGGCGCCCGTGATCAATCAACTCGCGGGACTATTGCGCCGGGGTCGCGGGATTTTATACGTTGCCGCGGAGGCTGCAGATGCTTCCAATTTGCAGCAATTGTTAGAGTTGACTAAAGAATCAATTCGATTGCCGGTTGAGTTTGTCCCTCCCGCGAAAGCACAGACCCGCCGAAATCTGTTCCTGACGGAAATGCGTCGTGAGCAATCTCCCTTTCGTCTGTTCGGTGATGATCTGGCAAGTCTGATTGCTCCGATCCGTGTCTCAGGGGGGCTGGAAACTCGAAATGTGGAAGGGGCTCTGGAAGATGATGTCCTGGCGCAGTTGAGTGACCGCTCGGCATTTCTCGTGGCGGCGACATCAGACAGTGGCGCTCTGATGGTGCTCAACGCCGATCTTGGCTTGTCAAATCTCTCGGGTTCGCCGCTGTTCGTGCCGATGCTCGGCGAACTTGTACAGCGTCTGCTGGGGTCTGAGCAAGCTGTCAGGGAAGTGGCCTCGGGGAAGCCGTTCACAGTCGCTTTACCTTCGGAAGTCGACGCCCTGAACGAACTGCAGATCGTCCCGCCGGCCCTGCCCACTCAGGACGCTCAATCCACGGGCAACGGAAGTCTTGTTCGCGAATCGGCAGGGGTCCTGTGGAAGGGTGAAGCCGCTGGTCCGCCCGGTGTCTATCGAGTCACCCGGCGCAACGCGGACGTCTTTGCGCTCGCGACGGCGGTGCCGGCCGGGGAAAGTGATTTGCGCGCGTTGTCGGCTGAAGTCTTTCAAGATCGACTGGCGGCGGGACGGCAAATCCGATTTCACGCCGCTCGCGGCCAGGCGGACGAAGAGCGCGACACGTTGTGGAGCTGGCTTGCGGTGGGATGTCTGGTCTGTTTCATGTGTGAGTTCTTGACGCTGAAAATCCTGCGGACGTAGATCTGGATTTATGAGTTCACTGAGCTTTGAACCTCTGATTTCCCCTGCGGCGTGGATTGCGCTGGCGGCGGCCTCGGCGCTGCTTCTAGGCTGGTATGCGCGCAGTCGCCCGCTCGTGATCACGCGGCAGCGCTGGGTGCTCGCATTAGCGTTGACCGCACTCGGAACTTCGGCCGTACTGGTAATCCTGCTGAACCCCACCTGGCTCGAAGTGATTCCTCTTCCAGCGGGAAAACCGGTGCTGACGATCCTCGTCGACCAATCTGCAAGTATGCGGGTCGCAGACAGCGACGCGGGTCAATCACGTTATCAATCGGCGACCCAAGCAGCAGTCAATCTGAGTCAGCGTTCGTCAGAGATGTTTGCCGTTGAACTGCGGAGTTTTGGAGATTCGACCGCCGTCGTCTCGCCTGACGAGCTTTCTTCTCAGAAGCCCGAGCGGCAAGCGACAGATCTGGCTGCCGCGGTTGCGGCAACTTTGGGGACGGATCATCCACAGGGGCACGCCGTGGTGCTGCTCAGTGACGGGATCCACAATGGGGCTTCCGGAGTGACCGGATTGCGCGAGATCTTGCGTTCGGCCAAGGCGATGAACGTGCCAATTTATACGTCGACGTTCGGCGGCGACACCGTCTTAAAGGATTTGGAAGTTGCCGTTGCCCGGCCTCAAGATCTGGCGTTTATCGGACAAAAGGTGCCGTTTAGCGTCGTTGTCCGGCAACGGGGACGGCTGACTGATTCTGCCGAAGTGTTATTGCTGCAAGACGGAAAAGAGATCGACCGGCAGCGGGCGGTACTGTCGGCCAGCGGGACCGCAACTGTTCGTTTCGAAGTCAGCCGCGAGCAGAGTGGCCTGTATCATTACGAGGTAAAGATCGATCCTTTGCCCGGGGAAGCGACCGCGGCAAACAATACGGCTTCCATGATGCTGAGAATAGTGGACGAACCAGTTCGTGTCTTGCTGCTGGAAGGCAAACCGTATTGGGACGGCAAATTCCTGGTTCGGACATTGTCTGCTGATCCTTCGCTCGAATTGGACGCTCTCGTTCGCGTTTCGGAATCACGAATTCTGAAGCGGAGTTTACGCCTGCGTCGTGCCTCGACAACCACTCCTTCGGGAGGTGGAGCAGAAACTCCCGCAGCGAATCGCGTCGACACTTCCGAGATTTTGGCCGAACCCATTTCGTTTCTGGATGGCCCTGATGGATTGTCCGCTTGCCAGGTGGTCGTACTGGGACGCGACGCGGAAGCTTTCTTAAACGACCGGATTCTCGAACGGCTGCGGCACTGGATTTCGCACGACGGTGGCTCATTGGTGTGTTATCGCGGCAGTCCGGTCGCCCGCGCGAATCAGGAACTGGCCCGGTTGTTGCCGGTGCGCTGGACGCCCGCTCGCGAATCTCGGTTTCGGCTGCGACTGACGGAGCGCGGGCAAGAGACAGACTGGCTGACGTCGGCTCGCGTTGGTGACGATGGCGCATTTGAAAAGCTGCCTGCACTCTCGACTATGTCATCTCCCGAGAACCCCAAGCCGCTCGCGGTCGTTCTGGCGACATCAGAACGGGAAAGCGGTCCGGCGTTGGTGACATATCAACCTTACGGAACCGGTCGCGTCGTGGCGATTGAAGGGGCGGGCATGTGGCGGTGGGCATTCCTGGCACCGCAGTTCCAACAGCACGATCAGGTCTATTCCGCACTTTGGCAAAGTCTATTGCGCTGGCTGATTTCCAGCGTCGGATTGATTCCCGGACAGGACCTGGCGCTCCGCACAGATCAGGTGACCTACACCACCGGTGAAGCAGTTTCCGCCCTCTTGTTAATGCGAAACGAAGCATCCGGAGGAAAAATTCCGGTCGTGGAACTGCAACGAGAAGGTGAATCAGAGGAAAGTCAATTCACACCCGTGCCGCTGGGAGATGAACCCGGTGTATATCGAATGGCATTTGGTGCTTTGCCGACAGGCCGTTATCGGGCGAAAGTTGTTACTGGAGACAAAAAACAAGAACAGCAGGGTTCGGCGGCGCTCAGCACTACGGCCTTTGAAGTTCGTCCTTACTTCGGTGAAGAACTCGACGTACAGGCTCGCCCCGATTTGATGAAGTTCATTTCTGAAGAGACGGGCGGTGAGGTTCTGACGACTGAGAGTTCGACTGGTTTGACCGAGGCGTTCGAAAAACATCTGGCGCGCAGCCGAACAGAACGGATCCGTAGATTGACAGCCTGGGATCGCTGGTGGGTGTACGTTTTTGTTCTTTCCGCCTGGGGATCGGCATGGGGCCTTCGCCGATCTGCCGGATTGATATAGAATAGAGCGGTTTGACCTTGAATTTGCCTGTGGCACTCTACGCCGTTAACCCTTTTCAATAACCGACAAAATGCGGATTTAGCCACAGATTTACACAGATGAAACACAGATTTTTCAAATCTGAAGAAGCCGAGGTGGGCTTGGGATTTGAACCAGATGACATCGTCAGCGATGCTGTAGTCTATGGCTGATCGATCGTTCTTCATCGGAAGTGAGTTAACGGGACGGAGCGTGTGACGGACAGGAATGTCCATCCTACTTAATCGAGATCTTTTATGAAAATCTGTGTTTCATCTGTGGCTGAAGCTTCTTCTTCCGCTGACTTTGCAAAACGGTTAACGGCGTAGACTGCCACTGGCAACACTAACGGAACAGATCCATGACGGGAATACCCTTCCCGTCCTCGGTCGCGTAGAAAGGTCGTTGTTCGACATCGAAGACGGTCCGCGGGCTGACTCCCATCGCTGTCAAAATTGTGGCGTGCAGATTTGTCACAGAGATGGGATTCTTGACCGCCATGAAGGGTCGCGCGGGAGCTGTTTCTCCGTATAAGAATCCGCGTTTGACTCCACCGCCCCACATCACGACGCACGATGAACCGGTAAAATGCCGGTGCTGTCCATAGTGCTTCAATTCCTTCAAGACGTCCACTTTCTCTGTCGCCTGATCACCGGCATTGGAGCCAGGTTTGCCTTCCATGATCATGTCGCGGCTGAATTCGCTGGCGAGAATCACCAGGGTCCGGTCGAGCAACCCTTTAGACTCCAGGTCGCGAATCAACTGCGCGATGGGGCGGTCGATTTCCTGCTTCATCTTCGCCAACGTTGTATGACCGTTGGCATGAGTATCCCAATTGAAGAAGGGGACATATTCTGTGGTAACTTCAATAAACCGAGCCCCGGCTTCAACCAGGCGCCGAGCCAGCAGGCAACCACGACCGAATCGGCCGGTGTCATATTTCTCGTAGCTCTCCTTCGGTTCCAGCGAGATGTCAAAAGCCGCCCGTTCTTTGGCTTCCAGCAGGCGATAGGCATTTTCCATCGATCGAACCATGGATTGCTGCTGATAATCACTCAGGTATTCGGGTTTTGGGGATTTCTCAAGCAATTTACGAAACAGGCGGTTTCGATTTTCGAAGCGTCCCGGTTCCATCCCTTTGGGCGGCCGCACGGACTGTGCTGCTTCTTCAGGAAACGGCAGGTTCATGGGTCCGAATTCGCTGCCCAGAAATCCCGCGGTCGTGAAGGCTTTAAGTTCCTCCTGCTCACCCACGCCTTCCAGACGTTGCCCGATGTTGATGAATGGCGGAATCACCGGATTTTTGGGCCCCAGGACTCGAGCCAGCCAGGCGCCAATGTGCGGACAGGCGACCGTCTGCGGCGGAACATAGCCTGTATGCCAGTGGTATTGATGCCGAGAATGAAGAATATTCCCCAGATCGGGAAGGACGTGCGAACGGATGAGCGTCGCACGGTCCATCACTTGGGCCACGTTTTCCAGGCCCTGCGTAATCTTGATATGATCGACGACTGTGTCGATCGCCGGGAATGTGCTTTCGACGTCTTTAACCGGCACGCCCGGCTTGAACGGAACGTACTTTTTCGGATCAAAAGTGTCCGGTGCGGCCATCCCGCCACCCATCCACAGCAGAATGCACGAATCGGCCTTCGCCGCCGGATGGATCAGCTTCTCTCCGGCAGTGTTCGCAGTCAGCAAGCGAGGTTCATTCGACATCAGTGCCGCGGCACTGGCGGCAGCCATCTGCTGCAAAAATTGGCGTCGAGTTTCGTGTGGTGAGTTCATGGCTGGTTCCTCGTTTTCACTGCCAGTGCCATACGGAATTCAAACGAACGCCATGACACTCACTGACAATGATAATCGGGTCACGAGGAGAGCGGGAGGCAGATTCTTGATGTCGCGCCGTTTTGATGCGGGCCGGACACGCGTATCGTCCGAGTATCTCGCACCCACTGACTACACGTCAGCGAAGAACGGGCAGAAAAGAATCAATCGTCAATCTTTTCACACTGGGGGATTGGGATTGTCAAAACTGTAGGTGGCCAAGCCATTCTGGGCGAATAGAGTGTCAAGGTTCCCCAACCACGTCAATCGGGCCACGGCGACTTCCGAGTCTCCCGCGTCGCCGCTGTAGGCCGTACCAGCGACCGTAATCGAATCATCCTCAGGATTTACGGTGACGGCGTGGGCTTCATCTCGGGCGTCACCTGTGAGATCAATTGGAACGACTACCGATCCATTGTTTCCAAAAGAGGGATCCAGGGATCCATTTGGAGTCAGCCTGACGACGCCGTAATCGTAGTCACCACCGTCTGAGATTTCGCTGAGCCCAGCCAGGACCAACCGGCCATCGGGAGTCGGTGCGATTGATGTGGCTCGGTCTTGAAGAGAACCGCCGAGATCAAAGGCTGCGGTCTGCTTTCCGTCTCCGCTGAAAGATCGATCGAGATTGCCGTTACTCAACAGGCGGACCGCCGCGAAATCTTCATTTCCGGACGAATCTCGAGTGGCATAACCTCCCAGAACAATATTCGTACCCTGCAAAGCGACGGAGGTAGCTTCATCGCTCCGGTTACCCCCGAGATTGAAGCTCACCGTGCGTTTCCCAGTTCCGGCGAAGGATTTGTCTGCGGAACCATTCGTATTCAACCGGACCACGGCGAAATCATAGTCCCCGCGCTTGCTGATTTGAGCACTGCCGGCGAGCACGATGCGTCCGTCAGGTTGAACCGCCAGACTCGAAGCCTTATCCGTTCGAGCACCGCCCACATCGAATGCAATCAGCTTTTTTCCAGTGCTGTTGAAAGTGGGGTCAACGCTTCCGGAAGTCGTCAGGCGAGCCACCGCAAAATCGGTATTTCCTGATGCGTTTCGCGTTGCCCAGCCTCCGACGACAATTTTGCCATCCTGCGCGACGCCGATCCCTGTCGCGCGATCTTCCAGGTTACCACCCGCCTGGAAGCCAATCGTCGTTTTTCCGCCATTGCCAAACGACGTATCAAGCGTGCCATCAAAATTAATGCGCGCCACCGCGAAGTCGTAGTCGCCATTCAGGCTGGCTTGTGCCGAACCACCCACAACGATTTTTCCGTCGGCTTGCAGCGAAACACATGTCGCGGCATCTTCGCCTCCGGCCGCGCCTAACAAATTAAACGGAACCAGCACTTGACCATCGCCGTTAAAGGTAGTGTCCGGAGTACCATCTGGATTCAACCGTGAGATGGCAAAGTCCGAGTTACCAGTTGCAGGATCCAGCGCGGAGCCACCGACAATTTCTTTGCCGTCGGGTTGCAACACCGACGCCCACCCCTGAGACACGGTGAGGACGCACCGCTGCTCCAGAGGCTCGCTCGTCAAGTAATCCCAGTTCGGACGTTTCCGCTTGCGGGGCCTGTGCGCTCCGCTGATCCACGTGGAAGCAGTTCCGGCCCAACGACGAATTTGCAAACCCATTCGCATTGTTCAATCCTTGCCTACAGCTTCATCAGACGAAGTCGCTTCGATTTCAAGCGTTGTCGCAAACTCACGCTTTGACGCAAAATCACCGCCATTTTCTCCCGCAGATCCGAAATATCGCGACGAATTTCGAAAAAACTCCGCCGATCTGACGATTGGATTTCACCTTACGCTGACAATTCCGCTCTGCGCGTTTACTGCTTGACACCATTTTCACGGGCCTGATACTGGCAATCCGAAGCACGGCGCGGTAATACTGTGCTCGCACGTAAGTGCAGATCGCGCTGCGCCCGTATGGCTGTGGAATGACCGCAGGGGTTGCGCACGCGGGTTTCGGGGGATGCGTCAAGCAATCGGAAAAACCCTCGGCGGTTCCTCATCTCGAAGGAGAATCTAGAATTATGTCCATGTACATCGGCGAAGCACTCTGCGGCGAAGGCAATGAAATTGCCCACATCGACTTGTTGATTGGCGACAAGGCCGGCCCCGTCGGCGTCGCGTTCGCCAACGCCCTGTCGAATCAGTCGATGGGTCACAGCAATCTGTTGGCGGTTTTGGCCCCGAATCTGGCCGTCAAGCCAGCAACAGTGATGATCACCAAAGTCACCATCAAGGGTGCCAAACAAGCTGTCCAGATGTTTGGGCCAGCCCAGTTCGCCGTTGCCAAGGCTGTTGCCGACAGTGTTGAAGCCGGCGTGATCCCCAAAGATCAAGCTGAAAATCTGGTTATTGTTTGCGGTGTGTTCATTCACTGGGCCGCTGCCGACGACAAGAAAATCTTCGAATACAATTACGAAGCGACCAAGCTGTCGATTTCTCGCGCCATGAAGGGTGAACCCTCCACCGCCGAAGTCAGCGCCAAGAAAGATACCGCCAAGCATCCGTTCTCGGGTGTCTAACCGCGATGGATCTTACGAGATATACCACGCACGGTTAAGAATGAGACGTTTGATCGCGGGGATCGGTATTGAAAAAGACTCATTCGTGGCCGCGAACAGTATAAATCTTAGGAAGCCCGGTTTCTGTTGAGAAACCGGGTTTCTTCGTTCCCATTTTCTCGAAATGATATCCCTGATCACTTGCGCCCTCGAAGCACGCTGCATAAAAAGCTGCCAAGATACCGAAGAATCAGTGGGCTTACGCCCACCGCTCGCCAGTTCTTTGTCAGCCCCGACACAAACACAAGTCAGCCTTTAACCTCTCCACTCCACACTTCTGTGCCTTGGCCCAATATGAAAAACATTTTGATCCAATTCGATACGGACGCGGTCCCCAGCACTTTCGACCGCGTTGTCGCTATCGATGCCGGTGTTGATGAGTTGTTCAGTTACGGCGACATTTCACCCGTCAACGTCGAGTCACTTGTGCACGGGGCGATATTCACCCGCGGGATGAAGGATCTGCAGCACACCGCCATTTTTATCGGTGGCGGTCAGGTCGCTGACGGGGAAGCATTGTTGAAGAAGGTCAATAAGACCTTTTTCGGGCCGATGCGGGTGTCTGTCATGATGGATTCCAATGGCTCGAACACCACCGCAGCGGCAGCCGTCCTGGCAGCGAAAAGGCATGTTCCGCTGGCAGGACTTTCCGCACTGGTCCTGGGCGGAACCGGACCTGTCGGACATCGCGTGGCCCAAATCCTGGCCTCGCAGGGCAGTTTGGTTCGCGTCGCATCCCGTAATCTCGAGCGGGCTCAACATACCTGCGAGACCATCCGGGGCGTTGTTCCGAACGGTCAATTGGTCGCGTGCTCAACCAATTCCGAGGCTGAATTGCAGGATGCCTGTGCTGATGTCAGCCTGATCGTGGCGGCAGGGGCGGCCGGCGTCGAATTACTTTCCGAAGCCAAATGGCGCGAGTTGTCGCTGCTGAAAGTACTTATCGATTTGAATGCGGTGCCACCACTGGGCATTGGCGCCGTGCAAGTCATGGATAAAGGCGTGGAACACCACGGCGTGATCTGCTACGGAGCACTCGGAGTGGGAGGGACGAAGATGAAAATCCACAAGGCCGCAATTAACAAGCTGTTTGAAGCCAATAATCAGGTCCTGGATACGGCAGCGATTTATGCGATCGGCGAGAAGCTCGAATAGTATGGAGCGAAGCGTCTAAGAACCACAAAGCTGGACAATCTCCCCGGGGAGGGAAAATCGAGTGGTTCCGCATTAGCACTCTCCCCTGGACTTCGCGGAGATCGTCACCGTTCCTGATCAACCAGCTCTCTTCATCAATGATGCACCGGGCCGGCGCTGACAATTCGTCCGCCGTCCGGGCCCGCCCCTGGTCCCATTTCGATCACGTGATCCGCAATTCGCACTAATTCTTCACGATGTTCAATGACAATAAACGAATGCCCTTCGTTCAGTAAATCACAAAACCAGTTTACGAGTCCTTGAATGTCAGCGGGATGCAGTCCTCGAGCGGGTTCATCCAGCAGAAACAAAGTCGTCCCCGCGGGCTTCGCCATCATGCGGGCCGCCAGTCGTAAGCGTTGCGTCTCACCACCCGAAAGTGAGGCGATTGGTTGTCCCAGTTGTAGAAATCCGAGACCGACATCTTTCAAGGCCTTGATGCGCCGTTGTAGCCGCGATTGACCACGGAAAAAGGGTAACGCGTCACGGACCGTCAGACCGAGGATTTCCGCGACATTGTGCCCTCGGTATTTGATTTCCAAAACTTCGCGCTGAAATCTGGTACCGCCACATTCTGGACACGTGACATTCAAATCTGCCAGGAACTGCAGATCAATAGCCACTGTTCCACGACCTTCGCAGGTAGGACACCGCCCTCCGCCTGCGTTATGAAAGCTGAACGTTCCCGCTGTGAATTGCCGTAATTTCGCCTCGGGGGTTACTCCCAGGAGAGTCCTGATTTCGGGCCAGATGCCGCTCGCCGTGGCCACGTTTCCCCGGCTGGATTTCTCTAAAACAGTTTGATCCACATACAAAACGGATTGGATGGCTTCTGATCCTTCAAGTTCGCGGCACGTTCCAACCAGCGGTTCTGCGACAGGTTGTCTCAATGACGAGCTCAGGATGGGAAGTAGTGCATCTCGGATCAACGTGCTTTTGCCGCTGCCGCTGATTCCGGTAACTGCGCACAGTGTCCCGAGGGGAAATTCGACATCGATATCATGCAGGTTGCGGCATCGAACGCCGTGGAGTCTCAACCAGCCTGTCGGAGCCCTGCGTTTTGAGGATTGAACTGTTTTTTGACCGCCTAGAAAAGCGCCCGTGACAGACACCTCGTCATTCGATAAATCAAGTGGGCATCCCTGAAAAATCAGCTGCCCGCCATCTGGCCCCGCGCCTGGCCCGAGATCGACAACGACATCCGCCGTACGAATCACTTCGTGCACATGCTCCGTGATAACGACTGTATTGCCCTGTTGCCGGAGTTGCTTTAGAACTGCGATCAACTGCTGGATATCCTGTCGATGCAATCCACTCGCCGGCTCCTCTAAGACATAGAGTGCGTTCACGAGTTCAACGGCGCACGTCGCGGCGAGTGAAAGCCGCTTGGCTTCACCAGTGGACAACGATTGTCCCGACCGATCCAAAGTCAGGTACCCCAAACCGAGACGTTTCAAGACTTCCAGGCGCTGAGTCAACGGGGGCAACCACGGTGCAGCGAATTGCCTCACAGGTTCCGGTAACTCGTGCGACCAGTGATCACAGATGTCCGCCGCTTTCTCAATGGTCAATGAGTTGAACTCGCCGAAGCTCTGTGCACCGCAATGAACGGCGAGCGATTCAGGCCGCAGTCGGTGACCGTGACATGCGGCACAGGTGACTTCCTGGACATTGCCCAATCCTCGACAGACCAGGCAAGCACCAGCGGGAGAGTTAAAAGAAAATTGCCGCGGGTTCAAAGGCTGAAATTCCGTTTGACATTGCGGACAAATCGGCCGGGTGTGGAACGAATACCGCCTGACGGGCTCGCCGTCGAGAACTGCCGCGGTTCCCGACGGCTGCGACGGATCGTGCAGAATGACAAAGCAACTGCCGCGACCCCGCTGGATTGCAATTTCGAGACTGTCGATCAGTCGTTCGGAGGAAATGCGGCCCGTTTGCAGGCGATCAACGACAACTCTCCACTCAGCAGCCAGCGGCCAGTCGGAGGGCAGCGGGAATCTGAGAGTGAGACTCTGCTCGCCGACGATAACACGCTGAAAGCCTGATTCGAGCAGTTCGGATGCACTGGTGTCGGCAATCGCGTTGGGATCGAGTGGATAATCAAAGCAGATTTGAATCCGCTGCCCGTGCGGCAAATTCCGGATCACCTCGGCCGTGCTGAATGCTGAGTGTGTCACAACTGGGATGTGACATTGCGGGCAATAAATCTGGCCCGCGGAAGAGTACAACTGCTGCAGTGTTGTTGAGATTTCAGAGAGGGCCGAAACGGTGGAACGTCGGCCGGCAGATCGATAATGGTGGCGATGGACTATGGCCGGTGGCAAGGGGCCAATGTGATCGCAGTCAGGTCGTTCGAGCCGTTCTAGAAAGCGCCGCGCCGAGGTCGGAAAGGTCTCGATGAAGCGCCGTTGCCCTTCGGCTGCCAACGTTGAAACCGCCAGACTCGTCTTCCCGGCACCACTGACTCCCGTCACGACCACCAGGGAGTTGGTAGGGAAATCAACGTCGATCCCTTTCAGGTTCTGAGTACGAACGCCGCGCAACCAGATTTGCGAAACTGATTCGACGGTCGCTTCCGGCGTTGTTACCACAATGGTGCTTCCCGGTAAGAATTCGTCTCATTCCCGACCGCTTGCAAAAGTTTCGCAAATTCCTACCAACGACTGCGATAGCCGAGCTGCTGATATTCCTGAATATTCTCGTAACACAATGAAGCGAACAAAATCACATTCCAACT
>JAQGHT010000573.1 GCA_028291565.1 Planctomycetaceae bacterium
CCTGAACTCGCGAAGGAGTTGCCTTCGTTGATCGCACCGTCGGCCAGCGGTGAAATAACCGGGGCATCGTTCAGGGGAAGGACGAGCAGTGAGACTGACGCGATTCCGGACGGACTGTTTCCGTCAGATGCCCGGTAAGTGAAAGTGTCACTCCCGGCAAAATTCGGTGCGGGCACATATGTCAGTGAACCGTCGCTGTTGAATGTTAGGGTGCCATGCGAAGGAAGAGTGACGATCGATGCCGTCAGTGCGGTGCCCTCGATATCGGTATCATTGGCCAGCGTTCCTTGTGCAGCCGCGATACTCACTTGTGTGTCTTCGTTGGTCACATAGACATCATTGATTGCCACGGGAGCATCGTTTACCGCGTTGACAGTGATCGTCACCGTCGCTTCATTCGACAACACGCCATTGCTGTCGAGAACTCGATAGTGCAGATTGTCCGAACCGAAGAAATTCGCAAATGGCGTATAGGTGATTGCTCCTGTGGTGGGATTGGCTTTCACAGTCCCATGAAGTGGAAGACTGGTCAATGCAAGTGTTGCGGGATTGATGGCTCCGTCGCCGTTTGTGTCGTTAGCCAGGACGTTGATTACCACCGGGGTGTCCTCATTTGTGCTGGCCAAGTCATTGTTCGCAATTGCGGGATCGTTCACCGACTTCACAACGATATTCACTGTCGCAACACTGCTATTGGCGGTGCCGTCATTTGCTCGATAAGAAAAACTATCCGAACCATGAAAATTCGCCGCCGGGATGTACGTGAACGAGCCGTCTGGATTGAGATTCAGACTCCCGTGCGTTGGGGCGGAAACGACCAGCGCGTCAAGTGTGTCGGCATCCACGTCCGTGTCGTTGGCGAGGACTCCCTGGAGGGGGAGCACTGTCAGTGTCGTGTCTTCATTGACGAAGTAACTGTCGTTGAGTGCCACAGGAGCCTGATTGGATCGTGGCGCGACTTGCACCGAGCCATTTACGCTCAACGTCTCGCCGTCGATATCCGCGATGTCCACTCGAACAGAAAACGCGCCCGGATTCGCGTAGGTGTGCGCGCCACTGACTGAGAAGCCGCCGCCGACCGCAGACGCTATGCTTCCCGTGGATGTGACTCCGTCACCCCAATCAATCGAGGCACTGAAGTCGCCGACACTGCCATTGGAATCGGCATCGGTGAAGGTTGACACGATGCCGGCGAAGGGGCGACTCGCCATGGCGTCGAAAGACAAACTACCGGCATTCAATGCCGGGGCCATATTGTCCACGCGGACGGTTCCATTGCCCACGTGCGTTGCCTGCCCCGTTTCATTCACCGTCACAACCGTTGTGAATACACCGACAGACGAGTAAGTGTGAGTGCCAAGCACGTCGAAGCCGCCCAGCGGATCCACCGCGATCGTCCCGGGCGACGATTGACCATCACCCCAATTGATTGTTGCGATGAAGTCATTGGCAGCACTATAAGGATTGGCATCTTTGAAGGTCGCCACGATCGCACTGAAGTTCAGCCCCGGAACCGGATTCAAATTCGTTCCGGTCACGGTCACCGGGGCGTCCGTCACGAGAATCGGTCCCTGACCCGCATAGATCACGCCGAAGGTACCGCTGTCATTATTGCTGTCCGGTACGAGAATGTCAGCCGCTCCATCGCTGTTGAAATCCGCCGCCGCAAGATACCCTGCTTGATAGACACCGGCATCGAGAATCTGCGGAACACTGAAGGTCCCGTCGCCGTTGTTTGCGAACAGAGCCACGGCGCTTCGTTGCTGGAAGAAACCAAAAGGACTGGTCAACGCGACAATTTCTGGACGACCGTCTCGATTGAGATCCGCAAGCGTTACCTGGTAGGCTCTCTGCCGTGGTGGCAAAAGGTAATGCACTGGCTGCGCGAACGTGCCGTCGCCGGCTCCGATCAAGACGCTGACGCCA
The DNA here is from genome assembly GCA_028291565.1 of Planctomycetaceae bacterium. Taxonomy (GTDB): domain Bacteria; phylum Planctomycetota; class Planctomycetia; order Planctomycetales; family Planctomycetaceae; genus JAKFVC01. The sequence continues at coordinate 1,927 of JAQGHT010000573.1, forward strand.
CCCGATATTGCATTCAAATCGCTGGTCGCCATGAATCCCTTTTCGTCACCGACATCGGTAACGACGACATCGACACGGCCGTCACCGTTGAGATCTCCGATTTCCATATCGATTCCCACACCGAATTGATCGTAATCAGGCATCGGGACGTTACGGATGACAGGCAGGCTGAATTGGCCGCTGCCGTCATTGCGCCAGACGGCCACAGCTCCGCCTCCCTGCTGCAGATTCTGATTCAGCGTGATCACATCGAGATCACCATCTCCGTCCACGTCAGCCAGCCGAACTCGGTTTGAATAGCTTCCCAAGCCGGTTGCGATCCCAGGGGTTAATAAAACCGGCGGCCGGAAGGAACCATTTCCATTCCCAAATAGAATTGCCGTCGTACCACGCATCGATACCGCAAGATCAATATTGCCGTCACCGTCGAGATCCCCGGCGGAGATATCTTGAGGATTCGAAGTCTGGAAGCTCGTATTGAGAATCGGAGGGAGATAAGTATAGAGCTGCTGATCGGGGAAAGTTCCGTCACCCTTTCCGATCAGCAATGTGTTGGCGGCGGCGAGATCCGCTTTGCCGTCGCCATTCAAATCGCCGATGGCAATGGCGCCGAAACCTGCGAACGTGGCACTGTTTGCAAGATAGTTGACGGAGTTCTGAAAAGTTCCATCACCCTTTCCAAGGAGGATTGCGGCGTCGTTGGATTGATTGAGCACTGCAATATCGAGTTTGCCGTCGGCATTCAAATCCCCGACTGCAATACCAATCGGATGATTACCGATCGTTGTGAAGTTCGCGGCAGGCTGGAAAGTCCCATTGGCACTGCCGAGCAGGATGCTGACATTGCCGCTACTATTGGTGGTGTCGCTGATGAAATTCGCCGTCGCGATGTCAAGACGTCCATCCTGATTGAAATCGCCAAGTGCTACTGATTTCGGGTTGGCGCCGGCAAAGTAGTCAATCGGCGCCTGGAATGTTCCGTCACCATTTCCGAACAGAACAGTTACGCCCCCCACCCCTTCCCGGGGGCTGAAATGTGCCCCTGATTCCTCAGCAGTGACGAGGTCCAGCTTGCCATCGCCATTGAGATCGCCGACTGCGACATCGCGCGATGAGAAGTTCGTGGTGAATGGTTTTGGGGTGCCAAGCGTGCCGTCGCCGTGACCTGGAAGGAAAACTCCCGTTGAGTCAAACCCTACCGCGATCACATCAAGTTTGCCGTCGCCATCGAAATCTCCAACCCTCGCCGACTGCGGCTGAAAACCAGTATTAAACGGGTACGTTCCTAAGACCGTCACCAGTGGCGCCGCAAATGTGCCGTCTGCATTTCCGAGCAGTATCGTCAGAGTCCCATCCGAGTTTGCAAACAGGAGATCCGGAGAAGAATCGCCATTGAAATCGCCGGTCGCGATCGACAGTTCCGAACCACTCAAAGCACCCGTTGGATAAGAACTCGCAGGGCGAAATGTGCCGTCTGCGTTTGCTAAGCTGACGTTGACCACCCGACTTCCGAAGATGTTTGCATTCACCGCCGCCATGTCCAGCCGTCCGTCGTGATTGAAGTCAGCCAACACCATCGCTCCAGCGTCTCCCGTCGGATTATTGATCTGATTCGTCGGAAAAGTCCCGTCGCCCTTTCCCAGCACAATGGCGATCCCGGAATCCTGGCTTGCCGCGATGACGTCCAGGTGTCCGTCATGGTTGACGTCTGCGAGAACGGGTTCGAACCTGGAACCAACGTTGCCCGATACGACCGATTGAAAGTTCTTCGCGCCATCACCGAGTTCGGTGACAATTCGACCGTCGGACAGGACTAAAACCGCGTCAGAATGACCGTCTCCGTTGATGTCGGCGGTGGCCACACCTTCAGGCGTTCCCAGAGTTCCTGGTACCGAGGGGGCGACCAGATATTGTACAGACGAAGCGAACGTCCCGTCGCCGATTCCGGGCATGACGCTGATGTCCGCGAAACTGCCTGATACTGCAATGTCCAGATGTCCGTCGTGATCGAAATCGGCCGTGGCCAGACTCGTCTGATGGGCAATGCCTTCGTACGAAGCTCCCGGGTCGAAACCGCCATTTCCATTATTGAGGAAGACTCGGACGCGACTGAGATTGTACTGCGGGACGGCCTCGTTCGTTGCGAGATCAGGCCGGCCATCGCCATTGAAATCACCAGCAACTACAAATAATCCTGAGACTGCCGCAATTTGCTGAGGAGGGGCGAACGTGCCGTCTCCATTGCCGCTGAACAGCAGCAGTGCGGAGTTGTCAACCGACGCGATATCCGGCTTGCCGTCTCCATTGAAATCCGCAATCGCGAGTGAGGGCTGGAACTGCAATCCTGATGCCACTGTCGTCGGCGTACCGAACGTTCCGTCGCCCAGTCCCACCAGCAAATACAGCGTTGCGCCGCTAGCGTTTGAGCTCGTTAAAACGACGTCTGGGACTGAGTCGCGGTTCATGTCGGCGACGTAGATCGTATTGGAGCCACCGGGGATCGGAGTCGCTGCAGGTACGGTAAAGGTTCCGTCGCCGTGTCCCAATGCAACCTGAAGTGCACTCGTGTTGACATCCGTATAAAGCAGGTCGGTCTTGCCATCATGATTCAAGTCGGCGGCAATGATGGTGCGCGGGTTTTTCAAATCGGACAACGGAACCGAACTTTGCAGCGTACCATCACCGTTGCCCAGCAGCAATTCGACCGTTGTCTGCCCGGAGAAAGCGGGCGAAATGGCAGCTGCGACGTCCAGTTTTCCGTCGTTGTTAAAATCGGCGACAGCCAGCTGAACCGCGCTCTGACCAGTCGGTTGGAAACCGGCCAGCGCGAACGATCCATCGCCGCGTCCGAGGAGAATTGCGACGCCGCGACTCGAATTTGTTGGCACGGGTGAGAAGCCCCCAATCGCAACGTCGAGAATTCCATCGCCATTAAAATCGCCGCTCACCGGAACCGAATCAGGTGGATAATTTGTGCTGCCCCAGTCATTTTGAAAAGTCGTCGCAGCCAGGACGGCACGTCCCGTATTAGAGGTCACAGTCAGGCCATCGGGGTCGGTGGCCGACACGACGATCGCATAGGAACCGATTGTTTGATAAGCATGTGAACCGGACACCATGAATTGCCCGTTGCTTCCGGAAATCACGCCGTTCGACACTGGCGAACCGTCACCCCAGTTAATCTGTGCGGTGAATTCGTCAGCACTCTCCAGCGGATTCCCGTTCGTCAAGGTTGCGACAGGCAGATTGAACTGTAGTCCTTCCTTGATCGTAAACGGTGCTATCGTCAACGTGAGCGGCGCATTCGCAACGGTCGCCCGGCCGCCGGCGGCAATCGTCACTGCTGTCCCCGATGTCTGGGCATGCGTTGTGCCGTCTGAATCCAGATTAATACATAGCGTGCTTGCGGAAGCATCCGAACTGAGCAGTGGCACCAACCCGTTCGCACTCAAGAGTTGCAGCGCGAAGACATCCGCGAAATCACTGAGATGCGGCTGCGAAAGTCCAGCTCCGACAAATTCCAGATCGAATTCAATGCGTGAGCCCAGCGTCAGATTCTCGACATATCGATTCAATGGCGTGGACGGACGCAGAATCAACTGATTGCTGGAGGCTTGTGAGACATCGCCAATGAGCGTACTGCTGCCCGTAGTTCCACCAACAAGACTGAGTCCCGTAATCTTTGCCTCGGCGTCGGGTGATCCGGGAATGACACTCGGATTGAATTGCAGGCTCAGCTGACCTTGCGTACCAGTCAGCGCGGTCGTGTCGATCGAGACGTGATAACGGACGCGCCCGTCTGCGACTGCGGTCCCTTGAGTCGTGCTGGTCACGGTCACGATCTGGCCGAGCGAATCGCGTAAGGTCACGAAAATGTCGTGGGAGCCAACGTCGGGATACAGGTGGCTTCCCAGAATCTGGAAGCCGTTTCGAAAATCACCGACGATGGTTCCGGCACTCAATTGGCCGTCGCCCCAGTCGATCATTGCGGAAAACTGGTCCGCCGTTTCCGACCCCGTCGTGTCGAAGAAGGCAACCAAACCATTGAACTGGTTGCCTTCCACGGCGGTGAACGGCGAATTGTGAAGTGTAATGTGACCGGCGTCTTGTGAGAGCAAGCGGATGATCAACCCATCCAGGCCCAGGCGACGGGCCTGCGCGGGATTTCTGGTCAGCAGGTCCGTGGAACCGGTGAAACCAACATAGCTCGCATTTCCCGCAGCATCGACGGCGACGGCGGTCAGACCGTCAGCTGAAGTCCCTCCAATGTACGTCAGATAATCGAATGCGCTGCCTTGCGCATTGAACGCGGCCGCGAAGCCTTCATCACCGAGTGTGTCATTAGAACTGCCAGAGTAGGGCCCTCCAAGCGACGTTGGTTGGAATGCGTTCGAAGTTGTCGGAAGATCTAATGAGGCCGTCGATCCGCCGATGTACGTGCGGCCGGAGGCGTCCACTGCCACAGAGTTGGCGTAGTCCGACGAACTGCCGC
>JAQGHT010000465.1 GCA_028291565.1 Planctomycetaceae bacterium
TGGCCCCACGTCCGAAGGACAACGATAAATCGGCAGCATCCGAGCTCGAGCGGTGGCATGCATTGGATCCATCAACGGCAGACTGAAATTCAAAGCTTGAAACAACGGGGCCTGGTCCATTTGAGGCAGGATCCGCGCGGCCCAGCCCCAGCCATTTCCGCCGTCCACGAACGGCTGTCCGGTCGCATTCACGCCAATCCAGCCAGGAGGCAACACGCCGGTGTTGTCGTGATAATTATGCAGGGCCAATCCAATTTGCTTCAGCGCACTGCGGCATTGAGTCCTTCTCGCGGCCTCGCGGGCCTGCTGCACAGCAGGTAAAAGGAGGGCAATCAGGACGGCGATAATCGCAATGACGACCAGCAGCTCGATCAACGTAAATCCGCGAGCGATCCGTTTTCGTTTCATTTCCAGCACTCTTTTCTCAAATCGCGAATCTGTCCGAGAATCAACACTCGACGCAAGTTGTTTGTAGCTCGCTTGTTGTGTGTTATTCTGAGGTGGCGCACAGAAGCAACTCAGAGTTTACTACGTACAAATTGGTTTTGCCTAACGGATAAAAAACCACACGCGTCGTATTCGCTCACGTGATGTTATTACAAACGCTATGCAATAATGCTATCGACGAGAATGCGGAGTGTCAATTGTTTTTTTGAGGGGAGAAGATCAGATTGGGGGATCAGCAGGAAAAGTGATTCATTTCCGCAGAATCAAGACTTGTCGCCAAGTCACGAGGAGAAACCAGTGGGTTGACACCCACAGCTCGCCCGGTTGTTTGGCGGCTTCTGATGGGACTGATGGGACTGATGATAGACATAGGTCCCATCAGTCGCATCAGTCCAATTCCCATCAGCCAGAGGTTCATGCTACGACTTAGCCGAACGATCTCTTGAAACGGTGTGGAATTGGCCATAAACCCTGGATGGGCTGTCCAGAACGGCAAGCAAACGCAACGTCTGAGTTGAGACAGCTCTACGAAACAAATGACCACTACCGATTATTCGGCTGAATTTGCCCGCGCGGCTGCTGAAATCCTGGGGTATTGCCAGAGAAGAAGTCCGTCAGCTTGATGATTGACGGGCCCAACAGGAAGATGTATACCGATGGCATCAAGAACAAGACGGTTGGAAACAGCAGTTGGAACGTTGCCTTATTGGACTTTTCATCGGCCCGTTGCTTCAGACTCTCACGCATGTTTTCGGCATAGTCGCCCAAGGCTGCTGAAACGCTGGTGCCCATGCGTTCGGTCTGAATCAGCAAGCTCGTAAAGGAGTGAACGTCAGGCGCGTCGACGCGGCGTGAAAAATTCGTCAATGCCTGTTCCAGGGTGCCAAGTTCCGCCTGTTCGGCCACAATCTTCAGTTCTTGCGATAAAGCCGGAAACACGGAACCCAGTTCCTGAGTGACCCGTTTCAGTGCGTTGATCAGCGTCATGCCCTGACTAACGCACATGTTGAGCATGTCCAGCACGTCTGGCAGCGAGCGTTCAATTTCACTGCGACGATCAGCCGCCTGACCTGCGATGTACAGTTTCGGCAAAGCCCAGCCCAACAGTGCTACGCACAGACCGGTACCGATGACCCAGAACTCAACCTGCCGAGGCAGGACATTAATCAGAATGCACAACAAAATCAGCGGCAGAATCAGGAATAACCAGCGAACCGCCTGGATGTTTTCGAAAGCGTGGGGCTGATAATAGCCGGCGCGAACCAGATCCTGTTTGAGCTCCTGCTTGCGTTCGGAAGTTTCGGGCAATGCGGCGGCGAAGAACGGAGTGAACGCTTTGCCGAACGCATAGTCGTTATCATCCGCCATCGGCGTGTCAGCGGGATCAATCGAGGCATGTTCGGCGGCCGCGGATCGGTCACGCAACTGGTCCACGCTGAACATTTTCGTCGTCTTCTCAGTGGAAGAGTCCGAAACATAGCGAGCAGTTGAGTAGGGAGCACTGGCGGGAGCGGAAGACGGCGCCGCGACAGCGGTTTCGGCGGCATCGGTTCGACCTCGGGACTTTTGCGGAACCGGCGGAGGTACCGTTGTCGGCGGACTCACTTGTCCAACACGCATCAGCGTCGGAGGCGTACTGACAGGGACCGCTGGCGGCACAACTGGCGGTAAGGGGGGCGGCAACGGCTTTTGCCGTTTTCGGAGGCTGATGACGAACATCACCGCGCGATAGACCAGCAGTCCCGCCAGGAGCACGCAGGAGGCAACGATTGCGATGATGAGTGATTGCATGTGAAAACCTATGAGTATCTGTCATTTGTCATTGGTCATTTGTCATTTGGTTTCTGACAAAGACCGGGTCTATCACATTTGACAACTGACAACTAAGTTACGGCACAACTGACAACTGATCAATGACACGTGACCAATGACAACCTTTTACGACCTGGATGTTGTTCGCAGGATTCTCAGTACGAGTGCGGCACCGATGATTTGCAAGGCGATTGCAACGAGGGTCATTGTGCGACCCCAAGGTGACGCAAACAGATCGTTGAAATAATTCGGATCACGCCACGCAAAGAACGTCACGATGGCGGGCGGCAAGCCAATCATCAGTAAGGATGCAGCACGGCTCGCGGCTGTCGCGGCTCGTAACCGGCCCAGGAATGAAATACGATCGCGAATTGTTCGGGCCAGACGGTCCATGACAGTTACCAGATCACCACCAGTTTGTTGATGCACGGTCAACGCCATGGTGAACACGTTCATACTCACGATCCCCGTACGCCGGGGCAGTTCTTCCAGCGCTTGAGGTAACCCGATGCCCATCGCCAGTTTCTTGACGCACAATCGCAACTCGGATCCCAGCGGAGCGGGGGTGTCGTGCGCGACGAGCTCCATACATTGTTCCAGGCTGCGTCCGGTCTTGGCCGCACGGGCCAATTCGTCGACCATCGGGGGCATCTGCTCCATGATTAACTTTTGCCGTTGGGAGCGGATGACTGCTGTAAACACGATCGGCAGGATTGCTCCGATGCCGGCACCAATCGCACCCAGCAGCAGATTATCGGTCATGACGAAGAATGAGCCGCCCATCACCAAGCCTAAACTCAAGCAAAGCAGAGTCAGCATACTCGGCGACATTTCGACGCCCGATTGCAGAACCAGGCGGTCGAACGAAGAGTTGATATCTGCGGTAAGACCGACATCGTCCTCATTCGCGAAGTTTTCCTGTTCGCGCAAGATCCCGGCAAAAGCGGGCAACCGCTCGATTTTCGGCATCGTCGTCGTTTCGATCGCCATGACGGTTTCTTTCTTCCTGAATCACATTCGCTCTGCGTGTGTGCCTGTTGTCGCTGGATTCGTGTGAATTCGGGCGGTTCAAGGCACTTGCCCGAAGTCTTACGACTTCGGCTACGATACTTGTGAATTATAAATAACGACTGACATAATTTCCGCCGGTTGTCAATTCGCGAGCCGTGAACAACTCGGTCGGCAACTGGTAGCCATAAGCCGCGAGGCGTTTCAAGACTTCGGGTTCATACCCCGTGGAATAGAAGGTTCCGGTCAGGTGGCCCTGTGCATCAATGCCACCCATGCGATAGACGAAAACATCTTCCAGGTGGTAGTTACCTTGCTGGCAATCGACCAATTCTGTAATGCGCATCACTTTGCGTTCGCCCGATGCCAGGCGCGAAACGTGCACTAAAATGTGGATCGCCGATGAAATATATTGACGAGCGACCATCATCGGAAGTTCGGTCCCCGACAGAGCGATCATCAATTCGAGACGGTCCAGGGCGTCGCGGGTATCGTTGGCGTGAATGGTGCTCATGGAACCGTCGTGGCCGGTGTTCATGGCTTGCAGCATGTCCAGGACTTCGCCGCCACGGGCTTCGCCGACGATGATTCGGTCGGGCCGCATTCGCAGACTGTTCTTTAACAAATCACGTTGCGAGATTTCGCCCTTGCCTTCGATGTTGGGCGGCCGCATTTCGAGCGATACGACGTCGGCCTGCTGCAATTGCAGTTCGGCCGTTTGTTCAATCGTCACGATGCGTTCTGATGCGGGAATGAAACGGCTGAGGTTATTCAGCAGAGTCGTCTTACCACCACCTGTACCACCGCTGACGACGATGTTCAACCGGGCTTTCACGGCCATCATCAGAAAGTCGGCCATTTCTGGAGCCAGGCTGCCCAATCGCACCATGTCTTCAAAGCGGAATTCTCGGGTCTTGAACCGGCGAATTGACAATGTGGGGCCGCGTAAGGCCAGAGGAGGGATAACGGCGTTCAGACGCGAACCATCTGGCAGCTTGGCGTCGACCATCGGCGAGACTTCGTCAATACGCCGACCGGCCTTACCAACCAACCGCTGGATCACGCGGAGCAAGTGGTCATCATCCGCGAACTTGACGTCGGTCTGTAACAGCCGTCCGTCACGTTCGATGAACACACTGTCATGGCCATTGACGAGCACGTCGCTGATGTCTGGATCATGCATCAAGGCTTCAAGCGGTCCATAGCCATAGATCTCGTCCATGAGCTCATTGACCATTTGCTCACGGTCCTGGCCTTCCAGCACGACCGCCTGCCGGGCACAAAGATGCGATGCCAGCGCCCGCAACTGGGTGCGCAGTTCGTCTTCCGACAATTGTCCCGCTTTGGACAAGTCGATCGCGTCCACCATTTGCCGGTGCAAATGGGTCTTCAATTCCTGAAAGGCCTGTCGATCCTTCGAGCGGGTCACTGTAGCGGTATCCGGACCAGACATGATCATCACATCCCTCACTGCGTCAACTTGAGTTGATAGAGATACTTATTCGCGGGCACCACGAGCTTCAAACCCGGTTGAGTTGTCGTACTGGACGTGTTGCCCACTGTGGAAGCTGGCGCCGCCGTGGATGACGTCGTCGCTGGCGCATCCAGATCTGTTAACACCATTGCTGAACGTGTCGCCAGGACTGCTGGTTGAAACACGATCTGCGGACTCTGACCTTGTCGTTCGATGACCGCCATGACGCGGCCGGCAACCATGCCCGCGGATTGGATCTGTCCCCAGCCATCGTTTCCTGCCGCCCATTCTTCTTGAAACAACATGACCACCCGGCATTGTCCGATAATCTCTTTCAGGGCAGTCAAACCGTCGGAACGTATCGACTGGACCGATTTGAAAAGCTCCGGGCCCTGGGTCATGAGAATTCGGCCGTCACGGTGTTCGAGATGTTGCTCGCTCCACCCGAGCCGAATCTGGTCTTCAAACTGCGTCGAGTCAGGTTGTTTCTGAATGCAGAACAACCGCATATTCGAACCGGCGGGGGGCGCGCCATACATCGCCGGCGTCAACATGATTTCCGGAATTCCGTCGCTGCCCGCTTCAACCAGTTGACTGAGTGGATCATAGCGATATCGATCGCCGCCCCGGCGAAGTTCGATCTGATTGTTCCACGTAGCCGCGGTCGATCCCATCGGAGCATACGCAAGAATCGCCATTGGCAGTGCTGGGATTCTCGCTCCACCGATCGTCTGCAAACCGACGATGTGATTGTCGAGTGTGGCCTCGGCCATAGCCGCCACATCACCCGCGGGAAGTCGTGTCAGACCACCGAAGAACAGCGCGACGGGGTTCCGCCGGGTTCGAGTCCGCTGCGCGAGGACGCGAACACTCCTTGCTTCGTAGATGGATTCGACAAAGCGAACTTCTCCGTCGTCATCAGCTTGCAGATTCGAACCGAAGAGGATATCGCCCTGATTGGGGTCCAATGTGAATGATTGTCCGACGACCGAGTTCATCGCGGCGACGTTGATGGCGGCCAACGTAGCTCGTTCGATGTAATTCTCTGGACCAGGATTCGGAATGCGAAGTGTATCATCGCTGGCCAATTCCCGGGCGGCGGCCAGGGCGGAAGTCTCGGCGACGACTTCCGCTTCGGTCTGGGCCATGTCGAGCCACAAGCGGTCCAGGACCAATGCCAGCAACCCCAACACCACGAACAGGACCAGCGCCAGAATGGGCGCCAGCCAGCCGCGGCGGGGGTGAGTCTTGTGAGTGCTGGAACGACGCATGAACACGGAAAGCGCCTTAACAGGAAAATGGTACCGGAGTGATTATGAACAGATTACTGCAGGTCAGGTAGACAAAACACTGATGGACCAGGGGATTGTCCTCCCCAGCTCGCCAGATTTTTGTTAGCCCTCTAAAGTGACGCGGTGAAGGATGTTAGCAAGGCGACTTCCGCGTAGCTGAAATCGTGAGATTTTGGGCAGAACACGTCGATCGGCCCGAATTCTCACGAATTCAGCTCCGAAAATCCTTCATGGCGTCGCCGTTAAGGGACTCGGTAATAGGGGACATTTCCATAAAGGCCCGGTGATACTTGTGGAGCTATCGTGTACCCCGGCCCCGTTACCTGGCCCGGAGCCGACTGTCCGTAAAATTGGGGACCGCTTTGCTGCTGTCCGTTGCCCGCTAGTCCGGTTTGCCCGTAGGGGCCAGATTGAGGGCCAGGTTGAGCACTGTCAAAATTCTGAGCGGTATTCACCGGCTGATGGGCATACTGGGATTGGGCCGCCATTTGGGTGGGAGGGGCGAAATCTCCGGGATTGGCAGCGTTTTGTGGATTATTTCCCGACCCGTTATTGTTCGGTCCGGCATTCGCGGCCGAGGGGTTACCATTGCCATTCGAATTTGTCACGCTGTTCCCAGCAGGATTATTTCCTGGCACGTTATTGCCGGGGACGTTGCTGCCAGGCAGATTACTCCCAGGAACAGAGTTGCCGGGAGCCGTATTGTTGGCTCCTGGGCCGCCGGGCCCTCCCAAGTTTGGTCCGCCCCCTGGAACCGGAGAGGAGTATGTCGGATCCGCTCCAGCACCGGGAATGTAGAGGTTCGGGTTGAAATCCGTACGGGCTCCATTGCCCCAGTTATTGAATCCGTCCCAGATGCGGCCGTTCCGATTATAATTGACAGTTGTTCGACGCAGGCCTCGGTATTCGTCGATGCGATAAGGCTCAGGGGGCCGGGGAGGCGCGGCCGGCTCTTTTTTTTCGGGCAGTCCCAACAACTTTTCCAACGTCAGACGGTCAGTGTCAGCATCGGCGATAACAATTCCACCGGGTGTCAGGTCCTCAGTATAAGTGAGATTCAAGGTTCCGTAGGTCTTGGCCAGCAAGAGTGCATTGGCCTGCTTGGAGGAAACTTCCAGAGTCACCGTATTGCCCGTGCTTTCCGGTTGCTGCTGCACGACGTTCCGATTGATGGCGATCACCTTGATGGCCTTGAACAGCGTCATTTGAAACGCCTGACTTGTACGCTGATCACTACGAATCCAGGATGGATTCAAAGTGTATCGAATATCGCAGTGATCGCCGGGGCGAATCAATCCGTCCACAATCGTCGTCACGCTGTCAAAGGGTAATGTCAGGGCCTGCTTCCCCTTCGCCAGTTCGAGCTTCGGGCGTTCGCCGGGTGCGTAAAGCTGATTGGCTTTGATCGGCACGGCCTTTTTCAAGGGTTCGCGAGCGACGCGACCGATGATGATGTTTTTGTTGGCCAACATGTCGGCCGTCAATTCATCGGTTCGGATCGGTGCAGTACCGAGATGCTTCTCGGTGATTTCCGTTCCAACTGGAATATCGACTACGGGAGTCGGCATATTTCGAATTGCCATTACCGGCTCTTTTTGCTCACGAGCCCATAATGACCGCACGACATAAGCCGCGACCAGCAATCCCATGATAGCCATTACTCCAAACGTGAGCGAGGCTGGTGTGAGACGTTTCACGATACAATTCCCCCATCAATTCACAAACGAAATTGCTTGTCAAATCAAGACTGCAAGGACTTCGAAATGAGAACGCCTGATCTCAAGCCATTCATCATTTCACGGACCGATTTTACGGGCCGATTTCACTTCAATCAGCCAATCCCTCGGCACTGCGGATCATTCCTTAACGACACAGGTTTCCTGCGTCAAATAGCGTCCTTGCAGACTGAATCCGATGGGCCACAACAGGTCTGGAGCGGCATTGGACATCGGAACTTGAATTGCGACAGTGGTCACTTCGCCCGACCGGCTGGCCGGGACGTAATTGACCACCATATTGGTTTGCAAATTGGGGCTCAGCACCAGCTGGACGATCGCTTCAACCTGGTTTTGATCCACCGCAGCCAGGGACGCCTGACGCGCCGCGACGCGGCAGGCTTGAACGACCGAGGACCGGGCGAAGAGCAAAATGCTGAATTCAAACACGGCCAGTAATACAAACAGTAAAATGGGCAGAACCAGCAACATTTCAATGGTCAGCACGCCACGTCGGCGACGAGACGCATCGGAACTTTTGTGATCTGCGGCACTCGCGTTGCCACGCCTTCGCACCACATCCAGCGGTTGCTGACGCGATTTGAATGCGGCTGACGCGTGTTGTCGCGGCGTTTTCAACATGGGACTCAACTTCATTAAGGACCGGTACGAAGAAGTCAGGACTCGACACCCCGTGAGGAGTTGGCGTAATGCGAAGCCTTACACCCCGTGGAAGGTCGAACCTCATTTGCTACGCAGACGGTTTTTCAAATCCCGGATACTCTTTTGCGGCTCGACGTCTTGGTCGAGCACCACAAACATCAGGGGGCTGTTTCGGTTTTCGTTTTCGACTCAGTTTTGGTTTCGGACTTGGGTTTGTCGTTCTGAGCAGCACCTGACTTGCCAGGCGGCGTTTTGTCGACTGGCTTGCTGGTGACTTTGTCTTCGGATTTTGTCTTGGGAGTCTCGGGTGACTCGACATTCAACTCGTCGTTCTCGCCGGCCGGAGTCTCAGCAGCTTTCTTGGCTTCTGCGTCGGCGGCGTTCTGCTCCGACTTAAGTTTTCGTCGATGTTCTATCGCTGGCCCAGTGGAGACAATCAGCACTGTGGCGATCGCCACAGACAGGCCGTAGGTCATGCCCTTTCGGCCGCGATTGAACTGCAATAACTCCAGCGGGCCCTTTTTCTTCTTGTCATTCTTTTGTGGCGGCATGAATTCTCGTTTGGTGCGATAGACACCTTTCGTGAACATGCCATAAAGCATTAATAGACCGGTCCCCAAAACGACCAGTAATGTACTGACTACAATCAAGCCGAAGGTTTTCCAGAAACCCAGCCAGACGGAAAGGGCACCGACCAATTTCGCGTCACCGCCACCACCACCGCCAATGATCCACAGAATAAAGAACATCCCGAAACCGATGGCAAAGCCGGTGAGCCCGTCCACCAGTCCAGACAATGGCCCCGCTGGATTTAGCGCCAATTGGAAAATCCAACCGGCGGCGAACATCGGCAGCGTCAGCTTGTTCGGTATTCTTTGCGTGCGATAGTCGATCACTGCCGCGGTCGCCGTGAAGGCGATCGAACAGACGGCTAACACAATCCAGTATGGGCTTGAGTACATATCAAACTAATCCATTAGCAAAAATGGTATTTGGAACGCGATCGTGTCGCCGACTCATCGATTTGGAACCGCAACAAAGCGATGACGAATCAATGGAAGGGGGGAGTTTTCGCGACATCGGTACGTCTCCGTGTTGATAACATACGACACGTTTTCAGGACAGGACGTGACAGGTTGTCGGAATGTCAGGAATTCGCGCATTTGCCCTGTCGTTAAGTGAGACGAAGCCGGTCCTAACGACACAGTCTGCCTCACTTTTCCATCACTACAATCCGTACAAATGCGCTAAACGTGACAGTCCGCCTGAAAACGGGTATGGCGGCGCGGATTGTAGCCGATTTTCCGAATATCCCCAGCACATTTCGCGCCGAGCGCGAGACTGGTTGGGTGGCGCAAGTTGCAGGGATTGCAATGAATTTCCCGAATTGGCCGAGTCTATGATTTGGCCGACTCCTTTGGTCGGGACATATCCCCATGATTGGTCTGTTCGGCCTGACCAACGGGATCCGATCGATCGGTTGGCTGGCACGCTTGACTGATCAACGAATGTCCGCCGACAATCATCGCGCGACTCCAGGAAGCCGGTTCAGTCTCTTATTTGCCGCTGTATGCGGTGACCGCCCTGCCCCAAAAGCAAGGATTACGCCATGTTGATTGGATATGTCAGTGACGAACGATTTCTGGCCATCCCTGATGTCGCCATTGAGTTCGAATCCTCCTCAGGGAGTTGGGCGACACATTCGCGAGCTTCGGGGTCCGTGCACCTGGATCTGCCTCCCGGATCCTATCGTGTCACATTGAATAAGCCGGGCTTTGGTGCCAAACGTGTCGACATGCAAGTCCAATCCGGACAGCCTTATCAATTCCGATTGCTGTCCGATTGCCTGTTAGGTTATGCCTGGCCGAAATGCCTGCGGAGCGGTGAACGGGCCGAGTTCCGGGTCCATTCGCCGGAAGCCTATCACCTTTCACTCTGGCGTTACGGCTGGAGAAAGGAGCTGGTGCGTGAGATCGGCTGGTTTGATGAACATGGTCCGCGGGCTACTGTTCAGATTCTTCCAGATGGTGATTTCACTCAAACCGGCGTCGAATGGAACAAGCAGGGGTACGCGAATCCGGCGCTCCTGCAATATGTGACGGCTCCCGATCAAAGTGGCTTGTACTATTTTCACGCCAAAACAAATTCCGGCCAATTCTTCTCGTTTCCCTGGGTCGTCGCACCATCGGAGCGCCGGTGGAAGATCGCCGCGTTGCTCTCAAATATCAACTGGAATGCGTATAACGCATTTGGAGGACGCAGCAATTATATTCAAGCGGATCACTTGCCCGCGGTCCCCACGGCGAATGCGCGGCAGGAACTTCACCGTTACACAGACCCGAACTACGTGAATTACAACACCTATCACTACGATCCACTCTCGTTTGATCGTCCCGAGATCATCAATTTCGTGCCCGAAGATGAGGTCGTCACGAATCCAATCGAAGGACGAACTGCGTGCCATCTGGCGCCTGCTGAATGGCGGATGCTCGCGTGGTTGGAGCGAGAACAATTCGGCCATGATGTCTATACAGAAACTCAACTCCA
>JAQGHT010000475.1 GCA_028291565.1 Planctomycetaceae bacterium
GCTAAATCAAATCCCCTGAAAAATGCTTGCTCAACGTGTGGTCTGGTTTGCCCCTCTGCCGCCGCGAACGAACCGCGTTCCGATGATTGAGCGTACTCTCGCGGCGGCAGAGGGACAAACCAGACATGAGCTTTGAGGAGATTTTCGAATCGCTTGTTTTAGCTGGCCAATCAGCGCACCACTGACAGGGGGGCAGTGGTGGCGAGATTCTTGGACGGTACGCATGTCTACTCGGCCTGAAAACCGCAAGGTCCTACTCCATCGCTATTATTCTTACCGACACCCCGCCGCACAATCGTCAGTTTCCAGCGCCGGAAAATGGACTGCTGCCAGTTCACGATTGATGACCGACCGGTAGTGTTCCAGCCGTCTTTTGGAATCATCCAGCGAGCCCCCGAACGAACGGGTCTCGTCGAGATAAATCAGCGGTACAGGAAATTCCTTAATCCGCAAGCCATTCGCCGCAGCCTGGACCCAGACCTGCAATGGCATGGCATATCCGAGTTCAGTCACGTTGAGCATGCTCAAGACGGGAACTCGATAGGCTTTGAATCCGCAAAAGCCGTCAGTCAGATGAAGTCCCAACCGTTTATTCAAGGCGTTGGTGATGTCCATATTGATCCGCCGCCGGTCAGCGGGAGGCAGGCTGTCGCCGTCGAAATGCTTCAAGTAGCGGCTGCCAGAGATGATATCCCATTCCTCGCCGTCGGCGAATAAGGCCGCTGCCAGCTCGGGAATCAATTCGGGCTGATGCTGTCCGTCACAATCGATTGTGACGAGCACGTCATAGTCATCATTCAACGCATAGTTGAAAGCACTCCGTAACGCCGCACCGTAACCCTGGTTCTGACTGTGGGTTACGACATGGATGTCGGCTTCCTTGGATAACGCTTCCGCGGTTCCATCACTCGATCCGTCGTTGATCACGAGGATTTCCGGGCTGTAACGCCGCACCGCAGCGAGGACCCCGGGAACGTGGGCGGCCTCGTTATAAACCGGCAATGCGGTCAAAATGCGTGGGGACATGATTCACCTCCTGAAATGAAACCGCTCAAGGTTGCGCTGGGCCAATTGTAGGCGGTTTCGCCCTGCGGACTAGTCGTCTGACCCATTTGGAGGACGATGCCTCTGCAGGGTTTACAGTTGGCTGGCATCATTCTTACATCAGATTGGCGTTTTTTTCAGAAAGGTCCGTTCGCCAATCCCACGCCGGCGGGTTCGTCCCGGTCGGGCCACGCTCCCACGATGAAGGGCGGGCGTCTTCGTTGAACTTTGCTCCGGACAAATCAGATTTGGCAGGCAAGGTTTATCGGAAAAACACGAGGGTCAACACGATCGAAGCGGGAATCACGACTGCGAAGCTGTAGGCCATATAACCGAAGAAACTGGGCATCTTAATATTGGACGTTTCTGCAATCGCCTTGACCATCAGATTAGGACCATTCCCGATATAGGTCACAGATCCCATGAAGACGGCCCCGAGACTGATGGCAGCCAGTTCCTTGATACCAACTCCGACTGCTTCCAGCAGCGGGCTGGTGGCGGGAACTGATTTTGCGGTTTCGAAAAAGACCACGTAGGTGGGGGCGTTATCCAGAAAACTCGATAAGGCTCCTGTGCACCAGTAGAATTTCCAGGGCTCATCAATTCCGAAGGCCCGGCCATGTACGTTGAGGATCTGAATGGGTGCCTGCATGCAGACGAAGATTCCGATGAACAACACCGAGACCTCGATAATCGCCGCATAATTGAAGGAGTTGGCCTCGCGAATCGCCTTGGACGTCAGCCCCAATGACAAAGCGACCAGAGCCACCATGACGCTTTCTCGCATATAAGCCGGCGGCGTGAATGTTGTTCCGATCACCGGCTTACCGGGATCGAGCAATGCAACACAGGCGATCACGGCCAGCAACAACCAGATGTTGATGGTCCCACGAATGGCAAACGGATCGTTGTTCACGCGGGTTAGGGGATCGAATGGTTTTTCGTGCCGTGAGCGAATCGAATCCCAGACAAAGTAAGTCAGCAACAGGATGCCGTTCATCAAGGCCCAGTGCGGAAGCAACTGCAAGGTCCAGAAAAAGGGAACGCCAGCCAGATAGCCCAAAAACAACGGAGGATCGCCGATCGGCAACAGGCAACCACCTGTGTTGCAGACAATGAAAATGAAAAAGACGATCGTGTGTTTGACATATTCGCGTGTTGCGTTGGCGCGAATCACTGGCCGGATCAAAACCATTGCAGCGCCGGTGGTACCGACAAAACTTGCGAGAACCGCGCCGATTGCCAGCAGCAACGTGTTGGTGGCTGGAGTTCCTTCCAGTTTGCCGGCTATGTTAATCCCCCCGCTAATCACGTACAGACTAAACAGAAGAACGATAAACGGCACGTAATCTTTCAGGATCGCATTCTTGAACACATTGATAACTGCTGGAAAGCCCGGCTCGGAACGCACGTGGTCCAGCGAAGTGTGGTCGGTGATCCCGTGACCATAGAATAATCCATAAAAAATTAAAACAACCGCCGCGCATGAACACGAGACGATGAGCTTGCTGCTGTTGTGTTCCCACCAATGGGCCGTTTTGTGCGACAGCGGTAATACCGCAATGCCCAAGAGCAACAACACGAATGGAAGCACGGCGATCGGACTGGGAGCCACGTCGTGATGTTCCGCCTTAGCAGGATGTTCTTCGGCGGGTGGTCCGGGGACATCTTTTGCGTCGCCGTGCTTTGTCGCGTGCTTTTCCTTTGCCGGGGGCTGATCCGCAGTGTCAGTTTGATGTGCGGTTTCGGCAGCTGGCTGTTTCTCAGCGACCGGGGGCTGGGCCCAGGCTTGGTTTGTTGGTCCAACGGCCGAACCCGCGAACCACATGCTGAGACAGACCAAAAACAATCCAGAACCGCGGAGGATGCGGCGGAACCCACCTATAGCCTGAAACACCCTGGACACTCCTTCTTTCTGTCGGATTCTTGCAGTCAATGATGACGCAACACCCGTAGCGAGCGGTCAACGGTGCGTTACCCATCAGCCCGTGCCAATGCGAAGTCTCGATTGGCAGTCGTGATATGGTAATCATTGTGAGCGATTCTGACACGCATGCGGCGTTCACAATTGAAATCAGTGCGATCGAAGAATCAATGGCAAGAGAAAAACCCCGTCAAACCAGTGCACAAGGTAGGGCACCAGTTCGCGGGGTTTAAAGCGGGAGTGAGGTCGAAAGTTGAAGGGCCGGACCTCAACCAATTACTGTTTGCCCATCTGGTCTCGCAAATAGGATTCGATGAAGGGGTCAATATCCCCGTCCAGGACTTTTGTGGGATTTCCCACGGTTAGACCCGTTCTGGCATCCTTCACGTATTGCTGAGGTGCCATTACGTAGTGCCGGATCGGTTCACCGCCGAAGCCAATTCTTGGTTTTTGACCCCGGCGGGCCGCGACTTCGGCGTCGCGACGGTCTTGTTCTGCTTTGTAGAGCTTCGCAGTCAACATCTTGCGGGCAATCGCTCGATTTTTATGCTGACTTCGCTCGTTCTGACACTGCACGACCGTGTTGGTTGGCAAGTGGGTCAGTCTGATTGCAGAGGACGTCTTATTGACCTTCTGCCCGCCTGCGCCGCCGGCCCGGAAAATGTCCTCGCGGACATCCTCATCCCAGTCAACATCAATTTTCACTTCATCGTCGAGATCGGGCGTGGTATCGATCGCAGCGAACGAGGTCTGTCGCCGGCCTGCGGAATCAAACGGACTCATGCGGATCAGTCGGTGTGTGCCGACTTCACTCCGCATATAGCCGTAGGCATTGTCGCCCTTAATCAGAATGGTTGCGCTGCGGATTCCTGCTTCTTCTGCTTCCGACAGATCAACTTCTTCGCATTCGTAGCCTTTTTCTTCCGCCCAGCGTTGATACATCCGTAACAACATGGCGGCCCAGTCAGAGGCGTCGGTACCCCCTTCACCCGCCTGGACGCTCAAGAAGACATTGAACCGGTCCATCGGGCCATTCAACATGGCCTGCAGTTCCATTTCCAACAGGCGCGATTCAAGATCGCTCCGAGTCGTTTCGACTTCAGCCAGGTTGTGTTCGCTGGGGTCGTCTTTGGCGAATTCCTCAAGAACCTGGATATCGTCCGCAGTGGTTTTTAATTCTTTCAAAGGCTTGAGAACCAGCATCAACTGCCGCAGTTCGTTCACCAAGCCTTGAGCCCGCTCCTGGTTGTTCCAGAAGTCACCAGCTTCCATCAGCCGGTTGATCTCATCAGCGCGCGCCTGTTTGCCAGCAGAGTCAAAGAGAGTCCTGCAGATGAATGATGCGCTGCAACAATTCCGCGGTGGTCGACTTCTGCTCGAGATCCATTTCCTGAATTCCTCAGACACATTGCTAACATAGGAACATTACAGCGGGGCACGCTCACGGGACGCATTTCTGGCCCGCGAAACCCTGCTCGTGGAATTATACCCCTTGCCAGAATCGGGTCTTTGGTGTCGCG
>JAQGHT010000657.1 GCA_028291565.1 Planctomycetaceae bacterium
CGGTAACCTGGCAGCGTCAGCAACAGTCATTTCAGATCGCACTGCGCCGTCTGCCTTCATTCCTGCGGTGCTTCCTGAAATTCGATCCACAGATGTCGACAGTCTGCAGATTGTGTTCAATGAAGCAGTGACCGGGTTCGACTTGGCCGACCTGTCACTCAGCAGGAATGCTGGAGCAAATCTGCTAACAAGCACACAAACGATTACAACGTCAGACAATATCACGTTTACCATTGGGAACTTGAGCGTGCTGACGGGTCCTTCAGGAACTTACCTCTTGGCGTTGGCTGCGTCTGGAACAGGGATTCATGACGTCGCCGGTAATTCGTTGGCAATCGGCGCAACCGCTGCCTGGACTCGTGTCAACCAGACTGTTTCGCTCAGCGTCGACCAGACGTCTCTCGCCGAATCGGCAGGCACGACTACGATTACCGCAACATTGTCAGCTGTTGCGGATGTCGACGTGGTTGTCATGTTGGGATTCACCGGAACGGCAGATAGCCCCAGCGACTATCAACGTAGCGGCACTGAGATTCTCATTACAGCTGGTTCAACTTCTGGTTCGGCAATCTTGACTGCGGTGCAGGATGCGAAAGTCGAAGGAACAGAGGTGATCAATGTCGCGATCACTGGCGTGACGAATGCGACAGCGGTCGGCCAGCAGGAAATTCAAGTTCAAATTATCGACGACGATTTCGCACCGCTATTCACGTCTTCTGCGACTTTCAGCGTGCCTGAAAACACACTCACGGTGGGCAGCGTCGTCGCGATCGATCCCGGAATTTCGGGCAGGCCAGTCTCTTACAGCATCAGCGGCGGCGCAGACGCGGCATTGTTCCAAATTGCGACAAACACGGGTGAATTGTCTTTTCTTGTGCCTCCTGATTTCGGCAACCCGTCTGACGCCGGTCGAGACAATGTCTACAATCTGCAAGTGACGGCCGACGACGGCACAGACACGACTACGAATCAAGATGTCAGCGTCGCAGTCACCAACGTGGCCCCGCAATTGATTCTCAGTACCACGAATGTGACATGGAGCAAAAATCAGAATCCCATCCCGATCATGCCACAGATCTCGGTCGTTGGTGACTCAACACTGGGCGGCGGGTTATTAAGTATCAGCGTCATCGGCGTCATTACGACAAAGAAAGGGGCGTCGCTGGATACTATTACGCACCCTTCGTTCAGCGCAATTGGCACGGTTCTCGGTACCGATCGCCCAGATCTGCTACGGATCCAACTCGCTCAGAACGTCAAGCCTCAGGACATCCAATCATTTTTGCGCGAGATTCGTTTTTCAACCAAAGGTATCGGACTCCGCGCCGCAACACGGACGGTCATCGTATCGCTTGCAGACGCCTCAATTCAGGTCAGCCAGGTCAGCCTGACGATTCATGTCAACAAACATCCGCAAAAACGAGCACATTGAACGTTGTTTCCGACCACCGATTGCTCAAACGGCTGGCAACAATGCCCCAATTCTGACTGCGAATGGAGAAGACAAAGGACAGGCGCTGCGGTATCCGATTTTTGTCTTGCGAGATGCGGACAGGCGCCCACACACCGGTGACTCTACTTGCTGATCCTCCGCGATTCGGTCAGACTCTCGCGTTGGTATTATCACTTCTACCGACCATCGGCCACGTACACCAATAGAAAATCTGGATACGAAGAAATGATGCGTTTGAAACTCGGCATTGTCATTGCGGCGATGTCTGTGCAACTCGTCTGTATAGTGGGTTGTGGGAAATCGAAGACTCCTGAAAACGCAGGTCCTTCATCGAACGGGATTCCGCTACCACCACCGAGTGGGACAGCAGCCAATTCAGATGGCGGTCCTGGAAACGTGGTAAAAACCTATTCCGCCGAAGTGGCAGCAGCCATCGAAGCAATCAAAGGCGTCGAAGGCAACGTCCTGTTTGATGAAAAGCATCCGGACGAGGTTAAAGTTGTGTCGCTTGAATCCGTTCCAGCCACCGATGAAACGCTGAAGTTTTTGAAGGCATTCAAGAATTTGGGCGCACTTTTCATCAATGACACCAAAATCACGGACGCTGGAATGGCCGAACTGAAGCCCCTTAAAAGTCTGTACGCGATCGGGCTGACAAAGTCACAAATCACAGACGCTGGTCTGCAAGTGTTATCCGATCTTCCACGATTAGATTGGATCGATTTATCAAACAATTCGATTTCGGACGCTGGTATCAGGCCGCTGCTGCGGCAGAATAATCACTTATATACAATCGATCTAAGTCAGACAAACGTCACTGACGCGGTCCTCACTGAACTCAAGGACGCCAAGTCGCTGAAGAATCTCAAGCTAAATGGGATCACGCTCACGGGGAACGGATTGAGTGTCCTCAAGGACGTCAGTAGTTTGATGGATCTCGATCTCAAAGATGCGAAGCTGACGGATGAAGGTCTGGCGGGCTTGAAGGACTATGCCGGTCTTTACACATTGAACATTGCGGGAACGAAGGTCACGAACGCCGGACTGAAGGAACTGAAAAACCAGAAAAAACTCGTGCGGCTCGCGCTTCCTCCAGCGATCACGGACGAAGGTCTGGCAGTCCTGAAGGACTTCACAAACATGAAAGAGTTGGACCTGAACGGCACGAAAATCACGTCCGCCGGCCTGCAATCTCTTCAGGGAATGACGAAACTCACCGAACTGAAACTGACCCAGACAGCGGTCGACGACATGGGACTCGCGTTCCTGAAGGAGATGCACAGCCTCACGCGTCTCGATTTGAGCGGAACGAAAGTCACCGACACCGGTTTGGAACACTTGAAGGGATTGACGAACCTCTCTGTGCTGACTGTCCGTGGAACCAAGATCACCGAGGACGGCAAGAAATCATTGCTCATAGCATTACCAAACTTGAAACTCATACCGCGCACGGTTAAAAATGAGACGATTGATCGCGAGGATACGGCGATGTAACTAAATAATTTGATCAAGTTGAGACAACGGCACATGCAGCAAAGCCAGCAGATTAATTCCATTACGAATGTGTATTCACTCGCTATCTCGCGTCACCCGTATTGAAAAAGACTGATTTGTGTCCGCGAACAGTATATCATGCAGAATGTCCGGTTGGACTCGGTCCGCACCGTGATCAACACGAGACTTGATGGATGTGCGTGACGAGGTTAAGTCCCTGGAGTGCTGCGGCTTGGCGCAGCACTCCATTGAATTGGAATGGCGATGTTGATCATTTAAAAATCGGCCGACAGCATCTTCGAGCTGGACGACACGGTTTTGAACTTCGAGAGTCGCCATTTCAAGCGAATGGAGGGCGGTGTCGAGCCACCGCACTCCAAGGCATCCCCCTTTTGTGCATAAGTGGAGACTTAGATCGCAAAGCATGAGCAACCTGCGTTACAGCATTGATAAACCCATACATGGTAAAGTCCGCCGCGTCAGTGAACGCAGAATGGATTTCAGTATAGATCACAACGTTGGCGTCGACATAAACCAGTCCGGTCGTCGGTAGTGTTACCGATCCCATGACTCGCGCTCATCTCGCAGATGTTGTTCGTACTCATCCCAGTTCCCAAATGCTCGGGGTCCATCGGGCAATGAGTCAATGAACGACAGGATGGATTCATGCGTCGCGGCTGGCTGACTGCAGGGCAGCACCACGACATTGACCAGGTCCCCCTCGATCAACTCCGGTGCCATAACTTCCACGCGATGGCCCGGCTGTACCCGGACAGTTTGATGCACACTCTGCATGTCAATATTCCCTGAGGTCTCTCGTGTCACAATTTCGATCAACGCAACCAGACATATCTTACCAGCAGTCAGCCGTTGATGCCTGACCCTGTATGCTTTTTTTGTAGGATGGGCCTCTGGTCCGTCAAGTGCGACTTAGGACCGGCGAATTAATTACTGTCAGGTAGTTTAATTGTAATAGTGCAGTCGCTATTTATCGCAAATTAACCACGGATTACACGGATTACACAGATAGAACATTTGAAATCCCTGGCGAACGTGCATTTTTACGTCGCTCATTTGAATTCATCCGTGTAATCTGTGT
>JAQGHT010000711.1 GCA_028291565.1 Planctomycetaceae bacterium
CCGCCAGCAATCGCTCTTCCAGAGTCGTGGCGAAATCAAATCGCCGGTCAGTCCAGATCTCAGGCACCGGCCGCGGAGGAAACAGGAACATCGCTCCGCCGTATGTCGCCAAGCCAATGCCCGGCCCCACCATTTCCCCATGAAAATCAGTCGCGAATAACGCCAAGGTTGATTCGTCCTGATGCTCGGCAATCCAAGTCACTCGCCAGGGATATTCTCGAGGATCGGCAGGCGAATCGAACAGCATCACCGCACAATCCAGCTTGCCCCGGGTGGGAGGAACCAGCTTGACATACAAATCACCCGTGTGCCAGTTCCGTAGAGTCTCGCGAATATCCAGGCCGTCGAAGAGACTTGTGGTGAATTTCTCACTTCGAGCCAGATCATTGCCCAGCATCGCCAGAGCGCGGTCTTTCACATGCGTGCGAAAGTTCTCGATCGCAGCATCATCCGGCGGCCAACTACACTGAGAATAGGGATTCCACTTCATCTGCCATTTTTGCTTCTCAATGGAAGACGGACGGCGATTCAGTTGACAATGCCGCCAATAAACTGGCGGTCCCGGTAATCGATTCTTGACTGAAACCACATCACCATTGGGCAGCCGCGCCTGATCGATCCCAAACGAAATCTTCTCGAAAGGCAGGAACGGAGTGTAGGGATATTCCTTGGCCAATTCCGCCAGGTGCAGCGCGAACTGGTCACCTGCAATCTGCTGAGCCGCCACTACGAGCGTGTACAAATCTGGAGTCATCCGCCGCTCGATCAGGCACAAATTGCGGACGTATCGAAAATAAGTTGCCAGCAAATGCGGGGTGATCTCGCGCGCCTGATGCCGCAAGTCCACCTTATAGCGTTCTCGGGTTTCGACGAGCAATTCTTTCACCCCGTCGAGCGAAAGGTTTTCGTCGTCGTCCAATTCCTCGCGTGCTCGTTCATACAAGCCTGTAATGTAGGGCAATTCGCCACAAACAAAGGCCAAAGTGCGTGGTTCAACCTGGTATGTTTCGACGGGTTCAACGTCTTCGGTTTCGATCTCGGACTGATCTTTCAGGTCGTACGCATCGCGGATCCAGGGCCAATCCAAAATCGAGCAGACGCATAAAATGCGTTTGTATTTTCGTTCCAGGTCATGTAGCCGACGAGCCATCTGCGCGACGCGATCTTGTGGCTGGCCAGCCGGCAGACGCGGAATCAAAGGCAAAATACAAGCGGCAAACTTTTCGACTGACAGGCGTTTGAGCGCGTAAGCATCCGGCAACCCCTGGGTGACGGGTTGAAATTGAGCCGTTTCGAGATCGATGAACGCCCGAGGAATTTGTTCCTGCATCGCAATCCGCAGGGCAGTGATCACCGGTTGACATGGATCAAGTGGCACAAAGCTGAGCGTCCTGCGTTCAGGCTGATCATCGCCCGCCGCATCACGTTCGGGGGTCCAATCCGCCCCGGTGATCGGAGCTAGTGGCTCGAGTTGAGTCACGACGGTGACGCCCGGCAGCACGTCCAACGCCGCTTCGACTTCATCCTGAAAAGACGGCGGCAGCGGCACGGCGAGACAATCGAATTTCTCGCTCAGCATCATTTGCCGCACTTGGACAGCGAAATCACCGCTTCCGTGAATCACGGGCAGCATCGTGATGCGGGTTCCGAGTTGCAACAAGTGAGAGGACATGAATGCCTGAGTTCCTGATTTGTGGACTAAACTTCACGGCTGCTGCTGATTCCCTGAGAAGCTGACATCATACCGAAAGACCAGAGGGGTAACATCCGCCGCTCGCTGATCTGCTTTACCGCGCACGGTTAAGAATGAGACGTTTGATCGCGGGGATCAGTATTGAACAAGACTCATTCGTGGCCGCGAACAGTATAACTACTCCCGCGTAATGAACTCATCCAGGTTCAGCAAGACTCTGGCAACGGCCGTCCAGGCAGCCGCCTCGGTCGGGGTGACCGCTGGTGGCAAGTTTGCCGGTGCGATTTTTTTGGCCGTGTCAGTCGTAAACGCTGCGCGTTGCTCTTCCAGCATCTTCACCAGACGCCCTTGCTCCGATTCCGACGGGTATCGGCTGAAGCACCAGCGAAACGCAGTCTTCAATCTCGTGACGTCATCTCCCGCAGCTTCCAGCAAGACACGTTTCGCCAGACCTTGCGCGAATTCGAAGAAGGTCTGATCGTTCGCCAAGGTCAACGATTGCAACGGTGTGTTGGATCGACTGCGGCGCGTGCAGGCGACATTGGCGTCCGGGAAATCAAACACGGTCATCGCCGGATAGGGACTGGAACGCCAAAGATAAGTGTACATACCACGGCGATAACGATCCCCTCCCTTCGCGGCAATCCACGGCTTCTTATCCTGCGTGAAATCAAAAACTCCCTCCGGCTGCGGCGGATAGACACTCGGGCCGCCGACCACCGGTGTCAGCAATCCGCTTGCCGACAAGGCCACGTCTCGAATTAATTCGGCATCCAATCGCAGTCTCGATTGGCGTGCGTAAAGCTTGTTCTGAGGATCAACGTCGGATAATTCGGGACGGTATTGAGAGGACTGACGATATGCGGCGGAAGTCACGATTTTCTTCTGAATGGCCTTCAAATTCCAACCTGACGCTACAAACTCCGAAGCCAGCCAATCCAGAAGTTCCGGATGCGTGGGCGGGGTTCCCTGTAACCCGAAATCGTTTTCAGTCTCGACCAAACCTCGACCGAAAAACTTCAGCCATAAGCGATTGACGGTCACGCGTGGCGTCAGGGGATTTGTGGGACTGACTAACCACCTTGCCAAATCTAGCCGACCGGGATTTGACGAACCGGTCGGTAGTCCAGGCAAGACTGCTGGAACTCCAGGAGCCACTTTAACACCCAGACGCAAAAAATCGCCACGAATTTGAATGTGCGTTTCCCGAGGTTTTGCCCGCTCGTGCATCACCAGTGTCGTGATAAAACTCGGTTCCTGGGTCCTCAAATCGGAAATCTGCTGCAACACAGGGAATTTCTTGCGGGCAATCTCGTGGGCCTTAAAGTAATCGATCAGTGGCTTGATGTTCTCCGGAGTCCGCATGGATTGCGAGAAGTTCAAGGCATTCGTAACCAGGATCGGGAACTGCTTTTTTTGCTCTTCGGTGACCGTCTTTTCCCATGCCGCCAATTCCATTTCGAATTCCGGCTTCTGTTTCGCAAACTCCGCTTCCAACTGTTTGATTTGCCGAACCAGTTCATCGCGTTTCGCAATCGCACCGGCCGCAATTTGCTCGGCAGTGGGGACTTCCAGCTTCGGTTCATCCGCATTATTCAAAAACGCGAATAATTGATAATACTCGCGTTGTGAGATTGGGTCGTATTTGTGGTCATGACACTGCGCACACCCAACAGTCAGACCTAAGAACACTCCACCGGTAGTATTCACGCGGTCGACAACCGATTCCACGCGAAACTGTTCCGGGTCGGTGCCACCTTCTTCGTTAAACAGCGTATTGCGATGAAATCCCGTCGCGATTTTTTGCTCGGTTGTCGCATTGGGCAGCATGTCTCCCGCGATCTGCTCAATTGCGAACTGATCAAACGGCAGATTGGCATTGAAGGCCTGAATCACCCAATCGCGGTATTTCCAGATGACTCGAGGCTGATCCCGTGTGAAGCCGTTCGAATCCGCATAGCGCGCCAGATCGAGCCATTGTCGCGCCATTCGCTCCCCGTAATGTGGCGATGACAGAATGCGATCAACAAGTCGTTCGTACGCATCCGATGCGGTATCACTGACGAAAGCATCGACGTCTGTCGGAGACGGCAGGAGTCCCAGCAAATCGAGTGAAACCCGGCGAATCAGAGTGACGCGGTCGGCTTCGACAGATGGACTCAGTCCTTCGTGTTTTAAACGGGCGAAAACGAATCGATCGATCTCGTTTTGACTCCAGCCGGGTTGCTCATTCACTGGCAAGTCCGGTCGTTTGATCGGCTGAAACGACCAATGATCACGGTTTTTAATGACTGACGCAGCCGCCGACTGTTCATCAGCGGGAGCCTTCGCACCCTGCAAAATCCACGCCTTGATCAGATTGACCTCAGCCTCGGTCAATCGTGGATCTTTCGGCGGCATGCGACTCACACCGTTGGCCCCTATTAATGCCTGAATCAACAAGCTCTCATCGGGCTTTCCCGGAATGATGGCTTCGCCCATGTCGCCACCCTGTTTGAGACTTGCGGCGGTATCCAGACGAAGTCCCGATTTCTGAGTCTCTGGTCCGTGGCATACGAAACAGCGCTGAGTCAGAATGGGTTTGATTTCAGTCGTGTAATCAACCACCTTCATAGGTTCATCGGCTTGAGCAATGCCGCAGACCGCCGAGACCA
>JAQGHT010000773.1 GCA_028291565.1 Planctomycetaceae bacterium
CTTCGACTGCGAGTCTCGGAGAGACATCGCCTACAGAAAAACCAGATTGCTTGTCAGCGTCTAAGGGACTTTCACCGGTTTTTCCTGCTTTGGCTTCTGTTCTTGTTTTGCCAGGGTCTGGATCAGCAGGTCAATACGAGCCTCCAATCCCTCGACACGTTTATTGATGCGGTCGAGTTGTTCCTGAAGTTCACGCGTCGACGGCATCGTGCCTGCCTGCTGGCGGCTGGCACCGCTCACAGCCGCCCCATTTTCGGATCCGGCCGGCTGTTCAGCTGCTTGCAACTTTGCCTGCACGGTTGCCAGGGGGAGATCAGCCAGTACCGCATACTGGAGCGTCGCAGATTGATCATTGGCATCGGATGCCCGAATTCGTATCATCACGGCAAGGGGTTGACCATTTGCCCGAAGTTTCAACAGTCGTTGCACATCACTGGTCATTTCTTGCGTCTTCGCATTACCTATCAACTGGCGCAATTGCACTTGCAGCTGCTTATCGACCGATAGTTGCGATTCCAGATATTTGTGTAGCACCACTCCATCCACCTGGATCGTGCCTGTCTTTTCGTCAATCTCGAGACCTGGCATCGGTGTCAACAGGTGAAACTCGTACGGAGTTTTGCCCCCCTGAATGGTATGAGTCAAAGTCGTGGATTTGTCAGCGGGGACGATAAACGTCGATTGCTTCAACGTCCAGGTCAATGGTTGTGTGGCTTTGATCCCAGTTTCAGGTGAATTCCAAAAATACAGCCGATCGCCGTCAACAACGGAGGCTTTTTTCGTCCCAACGATCAGCGTTGGAATTAATTGGTAAGGAACATTGTGATTGACGTAAGTGTCTCGCGGCTTCTTACTGAGTTCAATGTTCTCGATCTCGTCCCCCTTGATTTGCAGTGTCAGTGTCTTTGCTGTTGGTGCACTTGAATCAGGCCGATTGATGACGTCGGGCGTGCTTCCGCCAATCAAAATGCTGGCGGTCTGGCTCGTTTCGGGAATTCGCTTCACCAGGGGATTTGATTCGTTGCCCCTGTTCGACAACATCCGTTTGGGGTCGCCATAGGTTGTGCCAAATAACGGTAAGTCAAACGTCCCGACCTTTGGCATGAAAAGTGGACCTGCATTTAACAACGGCTTTCCCAAATAGTCACACAGCACACCGTTTAAGATGACACCATGTTCTGAATCACTTAAGGCTTGGCCATAGATATTTTGATTTGGATCCGCAACGGAAAATGTCTGTTTGCGTTTCCAGGTCGTTCGATCATAGATCTCGACGATGTCTTCCCCAGCCAGAATGACCGAAAGATTGTCCGCATAAGACCGCAGAATTGGTTTACTGGCGTTGAGTAACTTCAGTCGCTTGAGTTGTTTGGCGTCCCAGATTTCCGATGCCGTGTAGTCATCGGAAAATAAGAGCATGATCAAGTCGCCGGCAATTTTCGCGAGTCGAATCGGACGGTTGCAAGTTGCCGTCGCCAATACTTGCCGTTTGTTCCAGTCGATCACCGCAAGTTTACAGTCGGCAGCTGGGGCTGCATTCGCAGTGCGAGTTCGATTTTCCAGGGACTGGGGGAAGTTCCAGACTAGTATTAGGCTGGAATGATCGTCGCCCATCGCGGCATGTGCTTGGAACGGAAGTTTCAATGACGGATATGTCACGTTTCTGAGAAATTGTGCCGTTGTTTCAAACTCTCCAACTTTCAATTTGAATTTGAGATCTGTTACTCCGATCTGATCAGAAGTGGGGGTCCACCTGAGTTTTCCCTTTTCGAACACAGCGCCATTTGGAATACTCTCGGCGGTCATAATCGTTCGAGTGTCTGAAACCTTGAGTTCGAACTCCTGTTTCTGGCCAGTGAACAATTCGTTGGGTCCCTGCAACGTCGCAGCCAGCAGCGGTTCGTCAGGCAGTTTTAAATCTTCCATGTCTACTAGGAAAATGTGGGATTTGTTGGCATAAATCAGGGCCGATCGGAGATCATCAACAATCAAAAGCTCTTGCCGGAGCGAGAATTCATCTTCAGAGGCAGGTCGAAAACGCGGCCGTCTGGCTGAATCAGGCGATGGGGATGAAAGAACAAGTTTCTGACCTACGGGTTTCATCGTATTATAAGACGCGACCTTAACCGTCACATCAATTGGAGTATTTTCAAAAGACGCCTCCAGGGTTGAATTTGAAACAACTCCGAAGAGAAACGGACGTTTTACAGAATAGGCGACCGGCGGGAAATCGAAGGATCCTAATTTGTGTTCCAGTGACTTCGAATATAAAGTGCCATTCACTGCTGTAAAGCGATTCATTGGATCCGGGAAATAGAGTCTTGTGAATTCTTGTTTTCGAAGCGATGTGATAAAATTGGGCTTATCGACCTCCAGTCCACTGGTGCATTGCAGCAATTCGAACTCCCTGTCATTGTGCGAATCGCGGCGATAGATGACCAATCCGTCTGCGGAGACGGCACCAGCACCGGTGCCGGGAATGATCATGCCGCGATCCACCAACGTCCGGAGATCAACCGCATTCAGACCTCGCCCATCAATGTAATAGACAAATGGATCGGCTGCATTTAATGAGACCATGACACCGATGGGACCCATCGCCAACGAGACCTTTTGCTTCAATTCGAATTTGATGGCGTCAATGACGTAAAGCGTTTTTTCATTCCTGCTGCCGACGATGAACAGCGATTGATCCCCAAACTGTTTAAAACAGACGCATGAGGGAGCAGCACCTGTCTGAATTTCTTCAGTTTTTCCTGCGTTCCTGGCGTTCAGGTTTGCGCGTCGAAACAAGACCGCGCGGTTCTTTGGTGGATCAATCGTTGCCAGATCTCCCAACTGAGGGTTAAATGCAAACCCTCTCGATTCAAACGGTAGTTTGATCAATTTAACTTCACCCCGGCAGGGAGCAATAAACCACAAACTGATGCAGAGAGCCAGGGCCAATCGGCCTGCCAGACTCGCTGCAATGTTGATCGGAAACATGAGTGGGTTCCTTTGCATGGAGCCGCGAGAAAATCAAAACAACAATTGGAACAGCTGGAAATTCAGCCAGAATGAAATATCTGTGAGGTGACAAGGGCATCGGGATCTTATCTGACAGAATTTGTCATGACAATGATGACGATTGTTCCCAGGTTCGAGCCCTGGTCAGGGAGCTTTCAAGAAGCGGTGTCACAATGATTCGTCACACCGCTTTTTTGGAAATGGCAGTGTCCGAAACAATCCAGTTTTGGGGACTGTATTTGCCACGCACTCACATTGTATTCGCTGTACTATTGTATTCGCTGCACTTTAAAGGACAATTTTCGTTGATCCCCCGTTCCCCCCCCCCTCGCGGGAACCACCCGGGCAAGCCGGGTGGCGGGGGTTTGCCGAAAAGTGTCTGTGTTTTGTCTCGATATTCCGTTTCTGCATTCATTTCATCACGTCCTTGCGCGGTATCCGGCTTAGGATGATTCGTCCAAGCGGATGGCCGCCTTTGAAGTGTTCCGCATCGAGTTCCCGCCAGCTGATCCCGTCCTTGCTGCGGTAGGCCTTTTGCTTCTCGTAGAAATTCCCCCAGACATTCAGGATGGCGACATACGTGCCAGTGCTGGGATTGAGAGCGACGTTTGCACTCCAGTGCTTGGGATTTAATGACCCCGTGGTCATCGGAGTTGCTGTCCATTTGATGCCGTCGAGACTGTGATACCGCTGTCCGTCCGCCCAATTCACGAACTCGTTGCCGTTAAAAACAACATTCGCCGCCCATGTCTTACCGGGAAGCAGTTCCTGGCCAGACCAGGTCATTCCGCCATCACTGGAACGAGCAGTACAGGCGACGGGTGGCTGATCCTTGAGACGCCGCGTTCCCATAGACACGAGAATGCCGTTCCCGACGACGATACTGTCTGACCACCCTGCATTCACGTCAGGCAACAGCCTCCAGCTTTCACCGGCATCTTTGCTGATTTTGAATTGGCGATCCTCTCGTCCGACCGCAAACAAAGTGTCGCCGACATTTTTGACGAAAGGATGGCCACCCCAATCCAGTGAATCTGAAACCTCGGTCCAGGTTATCCCGTGATCGACAGAACGCCACCGCCGTCCGTTTGACAAGCTCACAACGACATTTGCAGAAACCGCCAGGCCGCCGCCCCAGACATCTTTGCGGACGACTTCCCAATCAATAAAGTTACGAGACCGCCGGACCGTTCCCGGATACCCCCAGCCATACTGCGTATAGAACCAACCATCCGCACTCGCCGCTAATCCAGTAAATGATCGGGGATCGTGATCACATTCGACATAATGCGGATCGCTTTTCTCGCACCAGCAACGAGCGCTGTCATCGTCCGACTTGTCGTGAATCCAGGAGACTCCGTCGTCAATCGACATCACGGTTCGTCCGAGTTTCCCCGCAGCGAGGAAAACGTCAATCTTTTCCTCATCCGCTGCCTTTACGGCAGAGACTGAGGACGAGCCAGCAAGGATCAACAATGCCACCAATACTCGCCATCCAGTCGACAGAACCTGTTGAAAAGCCTGTTTGATCATATGTTGCAGTCCAAAAAGACCTAAAGGGACAAAAAAGAATTAAAGGGACAGACCCTGCAAAAATCGCCTTGTCGGGAAATACCATCGTTCAATGGTCTGGACACTAGTCTGCCTAAGTAAAAGGGAAAATGAAAGCGACAAGCCAGTGTTCGAATGATCAAGGTCCGCGAGGTAGCCCAGGTTGCACTGCAAACTGGGTCTACTGGAAGCATACGCGTCCCCCGCCCTCAACCTGCGGATGTCGATCACGTTGAGGTGATGCCGTACTGCCTGCGCCACGAATGGCAAAAGTCTGAGTCGGCTTCAAATTCTCGGCAGATCTGGGGGCGCAAATCATAGTGCTTGCACTGCCTGGTCGACGTGTCTAACCACAAGCACGCTTCGATCTCCGAGTGACCTCCGCTCCGTGCCGTTCGTTCGATGTACGAGTCCAACTCAGCCCGCAGATCGGCGGGCAATGCTTGAATGCGGGCCGCGTCATCGCTTCCGTCGTCGAGCGAAGAAATCCCCATCAGATAGGCGACGTACCCAGGCGGTGTCGCCTGAGCGAGGCAACACGCGCCGCAACCTTCGCACGAATCGACAACCGGGAGTTGCCTCAGATGTATGATCGGCATGAACGTGTTCGTTATTCTGGATCAGGTCGTGTGCTACTGCCTCTACCAACCATTCCATTCTAAACCAAACAGCTGAGCCGCCGCGAGCCCCAGCCTGTTCCACAACTGCTGCCAGCCTGCCGGTTATGACGGCGGAATGTTCCAAACTCAGGGGACGCTCCCAGGTGACGTCACCGCTTAATTATTGCGGTTTAACCTTGCGACTTCCGCATTGAGTTCAGGGTCTCGTGCCACTGCTTGCCGCCGTACTCGGCGGCAAGCAGTGCAATGACAAGCTCGAAACAGCACTGCTTGAGGATTGAGTACAACCCCAAAGCAGTGGCACAGGCAAACTCAAGGTTAAACCGCTCTAGTTGGACAAACGCCACAGTTCGATGACTCCAGAAAAGTCGCGGGACACGGCTCGTTTCGTGTCTGGAGACATGACGACAGTGGAAATGGGCTTTTCGTGCCCGAGAAACGCCATGACTCCCTTTGAAGTCGCAGTATCCCAAAGTGCGACGGTTCCATCCGATTGAAGGCAGGCGTCAAAAGATCTCCTGTTTTGCCCTTTGGGTACGATCAATGGGGCTGTCGCGAGATTCGTTTCAGGCGGTCAAGAAACAGGATGTCGAGACAAGGGTCTGACGTCCGACCCTTTTACGCTCCCGCGGCGCAGCGTCCGCTCCTTGAATGAAGTTGCGGCGCGGCGAAGCACGAGATTCTTACGCTGTGTACCGAGAATCCCCGCTGACCGGCTCCAGCGCGAGCCAGCGCTGACGGCTTGATTCTCCAATCGTCATTTCGTGGCAGACTCTCTGAGTCGCTATACTTTCCCCTGTGCAGATGGATTCACCCCAAGAACTCATTGGGCGAAAGTGATCAAGTCGGCCTGCATTTATCGACAACGCCCGCTCAATGTCCCGCTTTTCTGCCTAACAACCTGCCAAACAACTGCGAGTCCCGGAGAGACATCGCCTACAGAAGAATCAGGTTGTTTGGCAGCGATTAGAGCGCATTAACCTCAGGTGTTCGCGGTTATTGCCAAACGACGTTTTTCCGAATTCTAATACGGGAGGGATTTCAATCCGATCGTTCCCCTTTGGGGAACTAAGAGAATTCTCATTCGCTGTCAGAGATTTCGAATGCCCAAGGCCTTCGACAATCCCGTTTTTGTCTGTCATCCCAAAGCGCACACCATAAGCTAATGCGCCCTAAGATCAATAATTGTCGTGACATGGCTGACGCAGTCAGTGTCTCGTTGACACTTGCAGCATCAGCCACAATACGTGTTCCTTCGACTGTCCCTGGTGGGTCATTACGCTGGGATTCAGAGGGCATTTTCATGTCATTCGGTGTGTCACACCAAAGGGCATTTCTTTGCCATTCGGTGTGTCACACCGGCTTCCGAATTCGAAAGGTTTTTCACAATCCAAGTCGAGGCAAAATTGCTGCTGAAATGACATCTTTCGGCCCCCCCGCCTGCGACCGGGCCTGGCCAGCGCGGGGGGCAGCCCGCAACCCAATCCTTCTGAACTTCGGTTGAGCCGAGTCGAGTTTTCAATGACAGAAAAATGGGACGACAGAAAAATGAGTGACGTTGGAGTAGTTTCTGCTTCGCATTTTTCTGTCAAAAATCCTCTTCTTTCACGATCCAGTTTTGATCGCTGAAACGTGTTGCATCCACGCCAACGTCTCACATCGTGATGCTATCCTCATCCGAAAAACATTTTGACCAACGAGGTGATCACCTCGATTCGAAGGATGCTTTGCGGCTCGCAAAGAAGCGAATTGTTTGCGGCCCATAGGGTCGCGATTCGACAGCCCAGCCATCGCTCTTGGACAAGTGCGATCAATGAATTTCACAAGGCCCGACGGGCCGCAACCCGAGCTTTCTCAAACCGGGTTGGATGTAGATGTCGGACTGCGCCCCGGTTGGGGCTTCAAATCAATCAAGGGGCCAATCCCAGGCCGTTGGCCTGGGCTGTCGAATCGCCGCCCGTTGGGCTGCAAAACCGGCAATAGTCCTTATGTCTTGTTTCGAATCGCTCAAACAATGCAACTTCAAAAAGAGGAGCCTCGCCTTCCCGAATTCAGGCTTTTCAAACACACTCTTCGGGCGGATGCAAGTCACCGGACGACTGCGACAGAACTTTGTATCCAATTGGATACAAACTTGATTCCTCGCCAATTGGGTACAAACT
>JAQGHT010000783.1 GCA_028291565.1 Planctomycetaceae bacterium
TGCAACTGCTGTCGCGGTCGCCGCGGCCGGAAGAGATCAAGATTCTCACCGAGATGTATCAAAAGCATCTGGTCGAATATCAGGCGGAAAAGCCCGCTGCCGAGGAATTGTCCAAGGTCGGAGCTGCCCCGGCACTGCCGACGATCGATAAAGCCGATCTCGCGGCAACCACGTCAATTGCGCGAGTGCTGTATAATTTGCACGAAACCATTACGAGGAACTGAGGATCGGCATACCGTGAACTGTCGCCGTTTCATGCTACGCCGTGAAGGGTTTTCGTAGCTGAATTCGTGAGAATTCGGGCCGATCGACGTGTTCCGCCCAAAATCTCACGATTTCAGCTACGCGGATTTCGTCTGACTAAAATCCTGCACGGCGTTGCATTTCAGGGCGAACTAACTCCGCGAGTCGACAGTTATTGCTGGTCCGATCCGAAATCGACGAGTCACCTCAGAGAGGCTGAGAAAAATGTTTCCATTCTGCAATGTACCTTCAGACGTCAATCGGCGGACATTTCTGCGGACCTCGACGACTGGTATCGGTTCTGTCGTGCTGGCGTCGCTGCTGCAGCGTGACGGGTTGCTGTCCGGGGCCGAGATTCAGGCGAAAGTCGAGCACTGGAAGGGCGTGATCACGCAGCCTCAATTTCCGGTGAAGGCCAAGCGGATCATCTACCTCTGTATGGCCGGTGGTCCATCCCATTTGGAAACGCTTGACTACAAACCCAAGCTTGCCGAAATGCATGGCAAGCCGATGCCCGAATCGTTTACGAAGGGCATGCCAATCGCCCAACTGCAGGGGCAGAAGCTGACCTGTTTCGGTCCTCAGCATAAGTTCCAGAAGTTTGGCCAATCGGGGCAGGAATTGAGTGAAGTGTTCCCGCACATCGGTTCGGTGGCGGATGAACTGTGTGTGATTCGATCGATCCAAACGGAAGCCATCAATCACGATCCGGCTCACACCTTTATGAATACGGGGACCACCATTTCGGGACGTCCCGCGATGGGTGCGTGGATGAATTACGGCCTCGGCAGCGAAAACGACTCGTTGCCAGGCTTCGTGGTCATGACCTCGACCGGGAAGTTCGGACAATCGCAACCGATCGCTGCGAGGCAATGGCACAGCGGATTCCTACCCAGCCGGTTCCAGGGCGTCGAATTCCGCTCTAAGGGCGATCCGGTGATGTACGTGCGAAATCCGCAAGGTGTCTCGGCCAGTCGCCAGAAGGATGTCGTGCAAGCCGTACAACAATTGAACCAGCTTGAAGATGGCGTCGTCAATGACCCCGAAATCGCGACCCGGATCAGTGCCTATGAGACTGCATTCAAGATGCAAACCAGCGTTCCCGAGTTGATGGATATCAAGGACGAGCCCAAACACATTTTGGATTTGTACGGAACTCAGGGGCCGGACGGGACGTTTGCTTACAACTGTCTCTTGGCCCGCCGGTTGGCCGAGCGCGGCGTCCGGTTTATCCAGCTCTATCATCGCGACTGGGACCATCACGGAGCTGTCAAAGAGCACGTCGCCGGCACTGCCAAAGAAGTCGATCAACCTTGCGCTGCGTTGATTAAAGATCTCAAACAACGCGACATGCTCAAGGACACGTTGATCATCTGGGGTGGTGAATTTGGGCGTACGCCAATGGCCCAGGGCAATGGCCGAGACCATCACATCAAAGGTTTCTCGATCTGGATGGCGGGTGGTGGAATTAAGGGCGGAATGTCATACGGCGCCACGGACGAACTGGGGTATTCCGCTCAGACAGACATTTTCCACGTGCATGACTTCCATGCCACGATTCTCCGCCTGTTTGGCATCGATCATGAGCGCCTGACTTACAAATTCCAGGGTCGGGATTTCCGGCTGACAGACGTTTCCGGGAAAGTTGTCGAAAAGATTTTGGCATGAAGCCGTTTTCAACAAACGTCCGGCATCAGTCGGATGTTATTTGCGGCGAGGACTGAAGTATCAACGGTCACTGGCTTGTTGATGCTACTGCAGACGTTAATCACCTGTAGGAAGGAGGTTCCGGTCTGATTGTAAGATGACGGAGAGATATCCATCAGTTCGAGCACGACGGACAGGAAGGTCGGTCCTACAAGGGACCCGTCAGTGACGTGTCTATCCTTCACATCGCGCACCAACTTGAGGAGGGTAAGTCTCCTATCACCACAGAACCAAATCGGTTATAGCGTTCGCATCCTCGCTGAAAGCGGTAAGAACCATCAATTCACCGTGGGCTGACGCCCTTCGCTCGCCATTATGACAAACCACACTCAGCCGCGAATTTTGATGTGCCCCCCCGACTATTTCGGGATTGAGTACGAAATTAATCCGTGGATGCATAAAGACGTCAACGCGGACTATGTCACAGCGAGACAGCAATGGCGTGACTTGAAGGAGTTACTGGAACGCGTTGGAGCGCAGATTGAGTTGATGGAGCCGGTAAAAGGCCTGCCGGATCTGGTCTTCACGGCCAATGCCGCATTAATCTGGCAGGACCAGGCGTATCTGTCGCGTTTTCGACATGGTCCTCGGCAAGGGGAAACGCCGGTGGACGATCAATGGTTTCGCAGTCATGATTTTGACACACAGCTGCCGCCGGAGCATCTCAATTTCGAAGGGGCGGGCGACGCCCTGTTCTGCGGAGAAACCCTGTTCGGTGGCTACATCGTCCGCAGCGACGCTGGAGCCATCCAGTGGCTCGGGAGTGAACTCCATTGCCGAGTGATTCCGTTGCAGCTCGTCGACGAGCGTTACTACCATCTCGATACATGCTTCTGTCCGCTCAGTCCGACGGAAGCGATCTGGTATCCCCCTGCATTTGACGAATACGGACAACTGGCAATCGAGTCTGCCGTGCCGACCTTAAGCAAGGTCTCGGACGAGGAAGCAACGCGATTTGCCTGCAACGCGGTCGTGGTGGGAAAGCATGTCGTGATGAATACAGGCTGCCCCAAACTTGAGGTCGCATTGCAGCAGCTGGACTATGAGACTCACGCCACACCCTTAGACGAATTTCTGAAGTCGGGCGGCAGCGCGAAGTGCTTGACACTGCGGCTGGACGGGGAAGAAGCAGCCGTCTGGCGATAGTTTCGCGTCGGTTCGACGAAATGCCACAATCAGGAAAAAGTGGTACTCAACGAACCTTGTGGTCGAATTCGTGCTCTAAGGGAGTAGGGGCCGGAATTTTCAACCGGGTCCAAATCGCGATTGATTTGAATTTTCCAAGAAGAGTTACGCACTTGACCTAACCATTAAGGTCGCATACGATCCAAACGTCAGAGCGATGGGTAGCTAATGGCCCAATTCGCCTCAAGTGAACCATCCCGTCGACCCGATGAATATGCCTGTTCGACACGGCTAATAAAACCCCAACAATCCATTTGATCCCTAGAATCCAAAACATCGACATCGGAAACGATTGTCGCAACGGAAGATAGGAATTCAATCTCGGGTTGAGAGGCAGCCGAAACAGTGGCACCCCATCATCAAAATGGGTTGCTACCGAAATATATGTAGATAAGACTTTGGAGCCGTCGCCAAGAGGCCTAAGGCAGTGGATTGCAAATCCGCCATCGTCGGTTC
>JAQGHT010000799.1 GCA_028291565.1 Planctomycetaceae bacterium
TCGCCACTTGGCCGGTGACCGGCGGCCTGTTCACGAAGCGCGCGCAACGAATCGACGAAAAACACGTCGGGAACGTCGTAATGGTCCGCCAACTGGCGTCGCCAGTCTTCTCGGATGTCTTCATCGAGATCGGCATGCGTTTGGACGAATATCAAACGACAGCCTGCTGCCGCCTGAGACAATTCCTGGACCACGCGGGCAGAGCGATATTTCTGCTGGGTTGAAGTGTAAAGAAGCACGTCGCAGTGCGGCAACAACTGCCTCAGCCGCTCCAGGTTACTCCCTGACGTTTCTGCTTCGTTCGTGTCTGGATCGGGGCAGTCCAGCACGACAATGTCGCGCAACACCGGAGCATCGACAATCGTGATGTCGAACGTTTCCAGAGGCACACCGAGCGATTCCAGGTCGGTCAACGGGTGAGCAACCAGGATGGGTTTCGTCGTTGTCGGCCGCTGCCTGCCGCTCGCGGTACATTCCCGGCCTACCAGTGCGTTGATCAGGGCACTTTTGCCGGTTCCCGTCCCTCCAAAAGTTGCGACAACCAGCGGTGCTTCCAAACGGATTCGCAACGTTTCAACTCGCGACAACACGCGCCGCAACAAGGCCCGGCAACCTTGAAGGGGCTCCCAGGTCGGATCGACATCCAACCAGGAATTGAGTCTTCCAAGCAAGTCATCGACTTGCGCCAGCAACTCAAGCTGCAAGAGTTCCGGCACAGACATGATCTTCCTTTCACAGATTTACGTGAGGTGTCAACCGTGCGCGCAGCACAAAACCGCGTACCCCATCGAAGATGCGACACGCGGTTTCAAATTCACTTGGCTGGATGCCATAACTGCTGATCAGAGTTACGCTACCAGATCATCCACACGCCTGATCATGGACCTGCCAGATCATTTGATCATAGACACGCCCCATCATCGACACGCAGGCGAGACTAAGTCTTCAGCTTGCGGCGTTTCGCACGTCGAGCCCGGGCGTTGGCGGGGCGTTGTCCTTTGTTGGCCTTCTTAATAATACGGTGTGGCTTTGCCATGACTGCCTCTAACTTCCTGCACTGGGAACAAATACGGAACAGCGTGTTGTTGCTGCCAAAGGGATTGTAACGCTTTCAAAGAGAGATAGAAATCGCTCTGAAAAAGTGTCGAGTCCGGTTCGGCACCTTCACGCCGGATCATTTCGAAATAGTCGAAGTGGCAAACCCGGCCAACCTCGAAGGGTAGGATTCTATCGGCAAATCTCACGGAAGAAAAGGACAACAACACAATTATGGCAGACCAGTGTGGCAAAAGTGACCGGCTTGATCGGCCGGAACGCACCAGCGTCCGGTTCTCGATTGAATCCCCATTTCAGTCCGGAATATCGCTGTACATATTGCGGGGGAATAATTGCCACAACTTGGCGGACTGCCGAATCAAAGCTTCCTGATGCTTGTCGATAGTCTTGTGGAATCCATTGTATTCCAGCGTGTTGTCGAAAGGATGACGCCCGAAGCAAATGGGATGCTCTGCGGGACGAGTTGCGGTCCTATTGTCAACTACTTGCCATTTCGGGTGTTACGCAAATTCATCTTGAGTCGGAAGGGGATGCCGGACTATAATTCGCAACGGTGGAACAAAGTTCGCTTTGAATTGTTTGGTGAGGATAAGTTTTTCAGGTTTACCTGCGTCAGTACCTCGCGAGACATCAGGAATTGCAATCATGAATGGGCTATCAAGTATCCGTCGAGTCTCCTGGCGTCCCTTCGTCTTTTGCCTGGTCTCCGCAATTGCGGGTGGCCTGTTAACATCCGCACTGCTTGGACCAGGTGGGTTTACGCAGCTCCAGGGGCAGGATCGAGGTCCCGCATTTCCTACAGCTCGCTCTGGACCTCGATTGCCGAATCCGGTCGGTGACGCCGTGCTGGCGACGCAAAATCCCGCACCCCAAGTCGCGACAGCCAGCCTGTTTATGGCAGACGGGATGACGCCGGAAGAACAAATCAATGTGGCCGTTTACGAGCGGGTCAACAAGAGTGTGGCCAACATCACGACGAAGACAGTCAAAAATGATGGGCTGTTTCTGACAGAAAGTGCGGCAGAAGGTGCTGGCTCGGGAAGCGTTTTGGACAAGGCTGGCCATATTTTAACGAATTTCCACGTTGTGGAAGACGCACGGCAAGTTTCGGTGACCTTATTTGACGGCAAAACTTACGACGCAGGATTCGTCGGAGCAGATCCGATCAACGACGTTGCCGTCATCAAAATTGAGGCACCGCCCGAAGTCCTGATCCCCGTTCAATTCGGTGATTCGGCCAAATTGCGAGTCGGGATGCGCGTGTTCGCCATTGGCAATCCCTTTGGCTTGGAACGGACATTGACGACTGGCGTCATTTCCAGCTTGAATCGTTCGCTGCAGATCCGCGGTGATCGGACGATCAAATCAATCATCCAGATCGACGCCTCGATCAACCCGGGCAATTCGGGCGGCCCGCTGGCGGATTCACATGGGCGGCTGATCGGCATGAATACCGCGATCGCCAGTTCGACGGGACAGAGCGCGGGTGTCGGTTTCGCAATCCCCATCAATCTCATTGCTCGAATCGTTCCTCAATTGATCCAGAAGGGAAAAGTGATTCGGCCCGAAATCGGCATTTCACGGGTCTACCAGACCGAACACGGTTTGCTGGTAGCGCAGTTAACTCCCGGAGGTCCGGCAGAAAAGTCCGGCTTGAAGGGACCGCAAACGACCAAGAAGCGCCGGGGTCCATTCGTATTTAATCAAGTAGACCGCAACACGGCCGACCTGATCATTGAAGTTGACGGAAAATCGATTAAAACGGCCGATGATTTTCTGAGTATCATTGAGTCCAAGAATCCTGGCGATTCGGTGGTCTTGACGGTCGTTCGGGACGGAAAAGAAACCCGCGTCGCAGTCCGTCTGACCAGCAGCGAAACTCACGACGATCATCCGGTTCCAGGCGAATAAAAAATCGCCCAAAGTAGGACAGGTTTCCAACCTGTCCGTCCCCAAAACCCAAAAGTGTTGAGCATTTGAGCGTCCCCATAAGCCGAAGTCGTAAGACTTCGGTCGCGCCCGTAGCTGAAGTCGGAAGTCGTAAGACTTTGGACGTCGTCGTAGTCGTAAGACTTCGGGCGAATATCCTGAAATGCCTGAATTCTCCCGAATCCAGCCCGAGAATCGAAAAACTGGTTCGTCCGTAAATCGGTCCAGGCAAGTCCAAACCGCTCTCCAACCCCCGCCTGACTTCCTGAGAGACCCGCGACAGATGACAGAGCTATTGCCACCCGGTTTCTTATTTCGCGTGGCGCTGCCAGTCAAACGCCTCGCAAAACTCCCTGCGGAAGTTGTCACCCCTCCCACATTGAATGCCGATTTCGCCCTGCCCAACGTCGGCGAACTCGCCCAGGGAAGCCACGCCGGTTCGTTGCGAGTCGGCTGGCATGACAGCGGCCTGGCATTTCAACTGGAAGTCCAGGGTCGGAAAACAGCGCCGCGTTGCGATTATGGCCAGGTCCTGAATTCCGATGGCTTGCAGATCTGGATTGATACTCGAAACACCCAGAATATCCACAGGGCCAGCAAGTTTTGCCATCACTTCTGTGTGTTGCCAAGCGGAGCGTCACGCGACCGTTCACTCCCGGTCGCAAAACAGATTCCGATAGCGCGCGCGCGCGAAGAGGCGACGCTCTGCGATTCACGGTTGATCCTGACAAATTCCGAGGTGCGTGACACCGGATATTCTCTCGGAATCTGGCTGCCGGCTGAATGTTTAAACGGCTACGCTCCCGATTCCAATCCGCATCTCGGGTTTTATTTCTTGATCCGCGACCGCGAATTGGGTGATCAATACCTGAGCATCGGGGCAGAATTCCCCTTCGACCAGGACCCCAGTTTGTGGTGGACACTGGATCTGATTTAAGTCATTGCGTTGTAGATATGCAGCCGCAGGATGGCTTAGGATCCTCACAATAATCTCTGTCGGAATCATTTTGCGAGATGCTTCTGCGAGTAATGGTCATTCGTTGTCTGAGGTGAAAAGGCGTTTCACAAGTGACGAATGACCACATCCCGTATTTCGTGTGGGCGACAATCGACGTGATACCGCATGTAAGCATTGCGACAAGGCCATGATTCGACTTGGCCTCTGCTGCATGTTTCGAGATCAGCCCATCAAGTTTGTCACGACGACCGCCACCGCTATCGGTAAGATGAAAAGGCCCGACGCACTGGCGAAGTTGAGCCGTCTCTGCCTGGAGAATGCTGATGCTTTGCTTTCAGCACTTCATTATTGTGCGGACATCCGAGAGATTACGGAAGATCAAGGCATCGAGTCGGTCCACCTTCGCTCCATCTCTCCCGCCAGCGAAAACTTCATTCGGCTTTGGGGCTTTGCAAGTCGACACTTCTGGGGCATTCGTCGCAGGCACGATCAGAAACCGTGGTTTCGATCAACTGGACGAGCCTTGCTTGACTCAAACCGACCATTTGCGACCCTTCGTGAAGATAAACTCGATTTTACTTTCGGCTCACCTTCGATTTATCGGCAGGCAATACAATAGGTTCTGAGTGCAACGGACCGGCTCTGCCAGATATGGCGAGCAGGCGAACTTTCCAAGGATTTGAAGGGATTGAAAATGCGAGCTTTACTGGGGTGTATGGCGGTTGTGGTAATTTCGGGGATGGCCTTCGTCAGTCAAGTCGGAGCAGAAGAAGAGAAGGTGCCGCTGGAGAAGCTTCCGTAGGCGGTGACAGATGCGGTGAAGAAAATGTTCCCCAAGGCGGAACTGATTAAGGCCACGAAGGAAGAGGAAGACAAGGAAGTCAATTATGAAGTGACCGTCAAGGTGGATGGTAAGCAGATTGACATCACCGTTGAAGCGGACGGGAAGATTGAGGAACTGGAGAAAGAAATCGACCTCAAGGACTTGCCGAAGGCCGTGACTGAGGCGTTGGAAAAGAACCACCCGAAAGCGGTTCACAAGTCGGCTGAGGCGGTGTATGAGATTGAAGACGGTAAGGAAGAATTGGAGTACTACGAAGTCCAACTGGTGACGTCGGACAAGAAAATGATCGAAGTGAAGATCAAAGAGAATGGTAAAATCAT
>JAQGHT010000848.1 GCA_028291565.1 Planctomycetaceae bacterium
GATCGAGGAAATCAACAAGTACAAGACCGAAATGGAAGCAGACTGGATGCCCACGGAATCATTGTCGGCGCCACCCGCTTCGACCGCCTCCCGGCCACGTTTTCAAAACTGATCTCGAGGCATCTGCACTACACTAAGATTCCCGAGATGGGTTCGCCTTCAGTGACTCGAAACGGGCGTCCGGTGCGGTCTGGGAATGTCGCTTCGTGACCAATTCCCAAAAGATGCAGGATTGTCGCTGTCAGATCTTGCGGCCGAACTCGGTCGGTGGCGGGATAAGCTCCAGTTTTGTCACTCGCACCATAGACCTGGCCTCGCTTGATGCCTGCCCCGGCCATCACGAAGCTGAAAACGTTACCCCAGTGATCGCGGCCGCCACTGGAATTGAATCGCGGCGTGCGACCCATCTCGCCTATCGCCACGACCAGCGTTTCATCCAGCATTCCGCGCT
Organism: Planctomycetaceae bacterium; assembly: GCA_028291565.1. Taxonomy (GTDB): domain Bacteria; phylum Planctomycetota; class Planctomycetia; order Planctomycetales; family Planctomycetaceae; genus JAKFVC01. The sequence goes on from JAQGHT010000848.1 coordinate 452, forward strand.
GTTCCAGATCTTCGATCAACGCCGTGAAACCCAGATCAAACTGCGGGCACAGCACGTCTTTCATTCGCGGGTCGTTTTGAGAATGCGTATCCCACAAGGGGTTGCCGGCACTCAGGTCGCCTGCTTCTCGCGGCCAGTTGACGAACACCATGCGTACCCCCGCTTCAATCAGCCTTCGAGCTAGCAGGACTGACTGACCCCATTTGGTTCGTCCGTAACGGTCTCGAACGGCGTCAGGTTCCGCATTCAGAGCAAACGCCCCGCGGGCGGTTCCCGATAACAGAACATTGAACGCCTCTTGAGTCATCCGGTCATATTCGCGAATTCCAGCCTGTCGCTCGATTAACTGGGTTTGCCGGTCGAATTGGCCCAGCAAGTCGCGGCGGGCCGATAATCGTGACGATGCGAGGTCCGGTGGCAGCGTGAATTCTTCGATCTGAAACTGCTTCGCGGTCGGGTCGCATTTGAGGAATTCAGGATCCCAGCGGCGTCCCAGAAACCCCGCGTTCTGGCCCGGCAGAAACACATTGGGATTGGCGATAATGGACTCGGGCAGTTGCACCGTGGAGAACGGAACAGTCTCGCTGGGCTTCAGCATTTTGATAATTGAGCCCAATGTGGGCCAGTCGGTCGGACTGAGATCCCGCATATTGGGGCCGAGGTATTTGTAGCCGGTGTTGACCCAATATCCACCCGATTCATGGTTCGGATCGTCCGTCGCCATCGAGCGCACAATCGCCAGTTTGCTTGCCATCGTCGCGACGCGGGGCAATAACTCAGAAATCGTGATTCCTGGGACATTCGTGTCGATCGGACGAAAAGTTCCTCGAATTTCGAGGGGCGCGCCAGGCTTGGGATCAAATGTTTCGTACTGAGATGGTCCCCCTGCCATAAAGAGATAGATGATGTTCTTGGCTCGCCCCATTGAGACATCGCTGGCTGCCCGCGCTGCCGTCCCCATCAAATCGGAAAGTCCAACCCCGAGCGATCCAATGCCGCCAATGCGCAGCATTTCTCGTCGCTTCCATTCGCTGCGGCTGTTTGCGAGGCTTTCGAACAAGGAGAGCATGGTGACCTCAGGAGCGACAATATCGGGCGCGGTGAAGAATGAGACGTTTGATCGCGAGATAAGTATTGAAAAAGGACCCAGTCGCGGCCGCGAACAGGATAAACTCCTCTAAACGATGTCCAAGATCTGAATTTTCGCGGTCCCATCAACGTACTTATCGCCTTGCGGCCGACCATTTCCGTTTACCGCAACACTTGTGACCAGTGCCAGGCGAGTGCCATTCGGATGCAAACTCAGACTGCGGCCGTTTGGAAGATCAGTACTCACATAAAACGGCTTGGGTTCGCCAATTCGCCAAAACCAGAGATGTCCTTTCCCGGGCATCGCACAACTCGTGGCCATGACAAATCCAGCGGGATGGAATGCCGCTTCATACAGAAATCCCTGCGATTTATCGCCATGTTGCAGCTCATGCGCAATGGTTCCCGCATCCCAATCCAGAATGAACAATACCGGAGCCCCTTCTGCGAATCCGCCGCTGGGACTCTTGATTCCACCGCATAAAAGTTGTTTGCCTGAATTGTCGAATGACAAATGCCGGACGCCGCCGCAGTCCTGGAGCCGATCGAGCCGGTACAATAACGGCGCCTCAATTTGTCGCACGACTTTTTGTGTTGCCAGGTCCCAATGCCGGACTGTCCCTTTCAAGTCCCCCGTAGCCAGTGACTTGCCATCCGGATGAAACGCGACGCTAAAGACGACCGTAGGGTGGCCGCCCAGTTCGCTGACCAATTTCCCGTCAGAAATCGAGTACAGCTTCGTTGCCGGATCGCTCCCTGCAACAGCAACTGTCGTTCCATCAGGGCTGATCGCAATTCCTCGAATCCAGCCCGACAAAGCCTGTTCCAGATTCCACGTAGGCTGAGGTTTGTCCGTCGCATACTTCCAGGCAATCAGCCGGCCCCAGGAATCTGCCGTCAGCAACGTTTCACCAGCAAAGATGATTCGCTGTATCCAGCCCTGATGCCCGGTTAACGCTTCCAACGCTTTCGGTTCAGGCGCACTGATATCCCAACGGTGCACGAGGGCGTCATATCCAGCCGCGAAAAGATACTTTCC
>JAQGHT010000859.1 GCA_028291565.1 Planctomycetaceae bacterium
CATGTCAGACAAACCGCTCCATCTCCCATTTCTCGATGCTTTTCGGGGACTTGCGATCTTCGCGGTTTTCCTGTTCCATGCACTCGGAATCGCTTTCGGCATTGATCACCTGCCGTGGAACGGCCTGGTACGCGACTTCAAAGCCGTCCCCTATTTTCTCGCGTTCTACCCCCTGACATACGGGTCAGCTGGAGTGGCCGCTTTTTTTGTCATCAGTGGATTCTGCATCCATCTGAGTCACGCGCGCAACCCAGAACCGGGTTGGCTGAAGTTCTTTTGCCGGCGATTCTTTCGAATCTACCCACCGTATCTGCTCGCTCTGTTGATTTTCTTCTTTGTCTGGCCTTGGGGCGATTTCTCTATCAAATCGCAATGGCGTCTGGAGCAATTCGTTTCCCACGTCCTGGCAATTCACAACTTCAATGAACGAACATGCTTCGGAATCAACGGCTCTTTCTGGAGCATTGCCGTCGAGATCCAGCTTTATGCGTTGTATCCCGTGCTTATCTGGTTGGTTCAGCGTTGTGGATGGAGAGTAGCGCTGGCGATCATCGGCCTGATCGAGGTCTCCATCAACTCAATTGTCGCGGTTCACGGGGTCATATCCAGCCAAGAATTGCCCTATTTCATGACATTCTCACCGCTGGCCTTTTGGCTGAGCTGGACCATCGGCGCGTACATGGCCGAGTGCTATTTGACTGACAGAAAGAGTCCGATTGCACGGATGCGGTTCGACGTGATGGCACTGATCGCGGTCGCGAGTCCGCTGTTTAGACCGACTGCACCATTCGCCTTCCTGGCATTTTCGCTGCTAACAGGAGTGGCAATTGAACGATTCCTGTCGGGCGCCTGGCCCATTCCGCGAGGCCTAGTTCCGGGCAAGTTGTGGCTTCACTTTGGCCGCCTCGGTGTGCTCAGTTATAGCTTCTACCTGTTGCATCAACCTTTCCTGCCCATTGGAGCATCCATCCTGGGCTACCTATTCCCAAATTCGGAATATCGCCTGCTGATTGCAATGGCCGGTTGTCTGGGCTGCTATTTTCCAATTCTGTGGCTGTCGAATGCCTTCTATAACGTGGTGGAACGCCCCTCAATCTCTGTGGGTAAGTTCGTGCTCCACAAAATACAACCTGCCAGACAAGCCATTGAGCCAAGTCAGCAGCCCTTCACGACGACTTGACGTCGATTTCATTTCTTGAAGTTGTCGGCCGATCACACTCCGAGCGCCTTAAGTCCACAGGTCGATTCGTCCGATGGAATAATCGAACCCATCGGAATAAACACCCGATTTCGCAAAATCGCTACTTGTCCATCTTCAAGTGCAGATTCCAGATTGGGCTCGCATCGGAAACTCTATGGGCCAGCCAAATTTGCCACCGATTCCATTCAATAAGCCCTTCATCGCGGGGAAGGAATTGTTTTACATTGCGCAAGCTGTGACATTTGGAAACATTTCAGGCGATGGGCATTTTACGAAGGCTTGTTGCCAACTGCTCGAGCAACGGTTCAATATCCCGAAAGTCTTGCTGACACCGTCCTGCACGGCGGCCCTGGAAATGGCCGCCATGCTGTGCCGACTCCAACCGGGTGACGAAGTCATTATGCCGTCGTACACGTTTGTTTCGACGGCAAATGCATTTGTGCGCGAGGGAGCACGTCCGGTCTTTGTGGACATTCGCCCGGATACTCTGAACATCGATGAAGAATTGATCGAAGCGGCGATCACACCCCGCACGCGAGCAATCTGTCCCGTTCATTACGCTGGAGTTCCCTGCGAAATGGACCGTATCATGGAGATCGCCGAAAAACACAACCTGATGGTGATTGAAGACGCGGCTCAAGCGGTGAATTCGTGGTACAAAGGCCGCGCTTGTGGTTCCATCGGCCACCTTGGCTGCTACAGCTTCCATGAGACCAAGAACTACACGTGCGGTGAAGGCGGAGCTCTCTGCATCAATCGTCCCAACCTCATCGATCGCGCGGAAATCATTCGAGACAAAGGAACCAACCGCAAGCAATTCTTCCGCGGACTGGTCGACAAATACACCTGGGTCGACGTCGGGTCGTCGTATGTTCCGAGCGAAATCGCCTCCGCCTTTCTATTCGGACAGCTCGAGCACATGGACCGCGTAACCACGCGTCGCAAAGAATTGTTTGACGAGTACGTCGCGTGTCTTGCGCCTCTTGAATCCGCCGGTCTCATCTCAACACCTCGGATTCCTTTATCCAGCCAGGGCAACTATCATCTGTGCTATATTCTCTTGAATTCGGAGCAGACTCGAAACGACGCACTGACTGCTCTCGTACACCAACAAATATATGTCGTGTTTCACTACGTCCCTCTCCATCTTGCTCCCTACGCACAGGTACTACACACAGAACAGGCGCAGCTGCCCAAGACCGTCAATTGTAGTGGCCGCCTACTTCGGCTTCCCATGTTCCATGATCTTACGCTCGAGGAAGTACGACGGGTGACCGGCGCATTTGATGACTTCTTCCGCGACAAGGGGGCCGTTGTTCCCAAGCCACACTTCAGCCTCACTCGAACCGCGACAACTTCCAAACTCCCGGCATCGGCAACTGAACGCACGAAAGATTAACCCGCATTCCAAATGTCGTAACCGGTCCGAATTTGCGTTTCGAAGAACAAAGGTATCGCTCTAATGTCTACACCGCACGAATCTACCGCGATCTCATATTCTAGCGACGAGAGCCTCGAAGCTCGTGCGGAACTATTCACGCTTCTCAAGAACTATCATGCAACCGACACCGAAACAGAGAGATCACTAGGACTTTTCCTGCGAAGCTCACTTTTGGCGAGAATCTTCGCGATTCGCGAACTCTACGAACAAATTGTCCTTCTACCAGGCCTTGTCTTGGATCTTGGAACTTGGAGAGGGCAAACGGCCGTTGTTTGCGAGAATTTGCGAGCGATTCTCGAACCCTTGCATTTCAATCGCCGAATTGTCTGCTTCGACACGTTTGAAGGCTATGTCGGCTTTTCCGAGAAGGATAAGGAAACTGCGCTACATAAAGATGGTACTTACCGAGTCGAGGAGGATTACGCAGAAGTCCTTCGGCATCTCCTGCAGTTGCACGAAAAGAGCAACGCCATGGGACACAACCACGGAAAACATAAGGTCATTAAGGGCGATTGCCGAGAAACACTTCCCAACTTCTTCAAGAATAATTCCCACGAAGTGGTAGCGATCGCGTTCTTCGATGTCAATTCTTACGACCCAACTTTGGTTTCATTTCAGACAGTCTATGAGAGACTCGTTCCAGGTGGTGTCGTTGCATTTTGGCAATTGACCAGAGATAAAATCCCTGCTGAAGGAATGGTTTACGCGAACGAGATCATGAGCAAGTATGCCCACATCATCCGGCGGTCGCAGTTTTACCCGGGACTCTGCTACTTAGTTAAGAAGCATTAACGATATGCGCGTAATCATAATTGGCAATGGGATTCTCGGATTGACTACGGCATACCGCCTCATCCAGCGAGATCCGACCACGACAATTGCGTTGGTCGGGCCGGCCAATCACCGTGGTTGTGCGTCCCTAGCCGCCGCCGCGATGTTCAATTCGTTCTGTGAAGTTGATGATCGGACATTGATCAATCCAATTGAAAAGATTAAGTTTCTGTTCAATAAATCTGCGACAAGCCTTTGGCCGAAGTTTATCTCACAGCTTGAAGCAGATTCGAATAGCACTATCAATCACGGATTCGGTACGTATCTCATCAATAATCATGCGACAGATAGTCTTGAAGACCAAACGTTTGATGCAGTTGTAAAAGCGTTAGAGCATTTCAATGAACCGTACGCAATAGCCAATCCGTCGGATATCCCATGCTACAAGCCGGCCCCGCAAAGTCGTGCATCCAGGGCAATCTATATCCCTGTAGAAGGCTGGATCAATCCGCTTCAACTCATCCAAGCACTCAAGGATGTTCTCGAAAAGAGCGGACGCGTCAACTTCGTCAACGATTCGTGCCGTTCTCTTACTCATTCGAAATGCCGAATTGACAGCGCGGTCCTTGCCGGTGGTGACGTCATTCGAGGCGACGTCTACCTGCTCAGCACTGGGGCAACCTTTTCAGAGTTACTCGACAACTCACGACTCGATTTACAGATGCCCAGGATTTTCTATGGCGTCGGTTGCAGCATACTCCTGAAGACCGATGGGGCAACACTACCCAAATGCGTTCGCACCCCCAATCGCGGTGGTGCTTGCGGTGTCTATGCCGCACCGCAGACCACGTCCATGACATTGATTGGTGCAAGCAACTTTATCTCGCCCGTCCCCGAGGACGGCCCACGAATCGCGAGCATTCACACGCTGCTCGCGGCAGCGATGGAACAGATCAATAGCGATTATTATCGAAGCCAGCTCATAAAAGTGAACACGGGCTGGCGGCCAACTTCTGAGGATACATTGCCATTGTTAGGGAGCACCTCAGTCGAGAATCTCTTAGTTGCGACCGGTACCAAACGAGACGGCCTCCACTGTTCACCTCTAATTTCCACTTGCTTAGCCGACTTGATCCTCGAAGGCAAATCGACTGAGAATATCGATGTTTTCCAGCCTGAACGGTCACCTGTGCGGAGCTATTCCCGTCAGGATGCAGTCGACACCGCGGTAAAGCACACTCTCAATGCCGCATATCAGCACGGGTTCGCGCCAGCTAAAAATCGAATGGTCGAGGACCTTGAAAAGTACTACCGATCCGACATCGAGTCGTTGCATGATAAGGTCGGTGCAGTTGACTGGGGCATCCCTCCAGAAATGATCAATATGTATCGATATGGACACATCCGATAGATCTATCGAATGATTTGAACATGAAAAAGATTTCCGTTGTCACTTCGCTCTATCGCTCGGCACCGTACATACGTGATTTCTACGACAAACACCATGATTGTCTGAATAGACTTAACGTAGATTTTGAATTTATTTTTGTTGACGACGGGTCGCCTGACAACTCAGTACACATAGTACGAGAACTGCTCGCGCGTTGCAATCGAATTACGCTCGTCCGCCTATCAAGAAACTTCGGCCAACACGCCGCGATGTTTGCGGGACTCGCGCACGCCACCGGGGACTATATCTACGCGACCGACTGCGATCTGGAAGAGGCACCCGAGAATATTGAAAAGATGTTCGCAATGCTTCAGAGTAATTCTGACATCGACGTCGTCTATGGAGTACTTAGGAGACGAAATGCCGGACTCGTGGCGGACACTCTTTCGTCCCTATTCTATTTTATATTGAATACCATGGCAGACGTTCACATTCCGCACAACCAAACATGGCAGCGGATTATGTCAAAACAGTACGTACAGGAACTACTAAGATATCAAGAAGTCATGGCACTCCCCGTGGGATTGATGGCGCTTGTCGGATTCAACCAAGAGCCCCTTTTCATTGACAAGACCTTCAAGGGTGTAACGTCTTATTCGCTGACAAGAAGAACGACCCTTGCGCTGAGTGCCTTTATTTCGTATTCAACCAAGCCCCTTTCATGGCTTTGCTTTGCAGGCCTAGGGCTAGCCGGTATATCTTTCGCTTTTATTCTCGCCATCTGCTTCGCCAAGTCGCTCGGCATGGACTATCAGACTGGCTGGAGTTCGCTGATCGCTTCCATCTGGTGTGTTGGCGGACTGGTGTTGTTCTCGATCGGGATCGTGGGAACATACCTGGCTCGGGTGTTCGAACAAGTCAAGAACCGCCCACGCTACATTGTAAAGCAAATATCGAGCAGCACCGGCGTAATACCCTCTCTCGCCGCAAGACAACATGCCCAGACTCTTTAAGTATTTTCCGATCTGCGGTATCGTGCAATGCCCCGTCTAACCATGACGCGCCATCATCTGCAATTCCATGCATACCACACCGTGCACGCGTAATACTCGTTCGCAGCACTTTCCTCGTTTAGACGCCAGCAACGAGTAAATTCGACAAGTCCACGCTGCAGTGCCCACATGAATACATCCAAACGACGAGTTGCTGTACTCCAGTCAAATTACATCCCTTGGAAGGGATATTTCGACATCATCAGCCGTGTCGACACATTTGTTTTCTATGACGATGTCCAGTACACTAAAAACGACTGGCGCAATCGCAAC